>DATLRA010000073.1:0-8599 GCA_035534935.1 Binataceae bacterium (SeqCode) | reverse complement strand
CAGGTAAATTGCATGAAACCCAGACTGAGTAAACGCTCATTCCGAATGAGTATCTGCACAGCCGCGCTCGCGTCGCTGGCGCTCGCCGGATGCTCGAGCAATCCGCTGTCGGACCACGGGCCGTTGCCGCGCGTCGCCGACTGCGCCATCGCGGGCATCGGCTCGCCCACGAAGTACGCCTGCGGCGGCAAGATCTATACGTCCTTCCAGCTCGCCGACATCCGGGAAGGCAATCCGCCGCGTCCGAAGCCGTAAACCGGCGACGCCGTCAATTCAAATCGCACAATTATTCCGGCACTTGATGGGAGGAGTTTCGATGAAAGGCAGATGGAAACTGGCCCTGGCCGCGCTCGGCGGCCTCGCACTGATGGGCAGCGCGCGGCCTCTTCTGGCACAGGACTATACGGCACCCAGGGCGACCACGCTGTGGGTTGATCAGAAGACCGGGCAGGTCTTCGTGCGGCCCGGACGCGGCCGCGTCGCGATGTCGTTTGGCGCCGACCCGGCCCAAATCGAACAACAGGTCGAACAGCGTACCGAGGACAAGGTGCGCGCGGCGGTCGCCGAGACCCGGGCGCAAGAGAACGCCGACAACCTGGCCCTGGAAAAACAGGTCGGCGAAATGAAACCGGCCTGGAGCAGCTACATGGGCGGTTTTCAGGATAAAATCCGCGTCGGCGCTCTGTTCTATGGCGATTACTCATTGTATACCCACACGGGTTTCGGTCCGCAATTCCTCACCCAGCTCAATCCGCCCGGCCCCGGTAACGAGATGTACAACTCGTTCGACATTACGCGCACCTATTTGAACGTGTTCTTCTTTCCGACGAAGGATTGGACTTTCAGATTCACGCCCAACCTCTACCGGACGATTGGCGGAGCCAACGATAAATACGGCAAAGCGGGCGCTATCGGCACCAGCCTGGACGGCAATCTGGGCCTGCGGGTGAAGTACGCCTATCTTCAGTATGGCAATCTGTTCAGCGGAATTCCGGCGCTCAAGGGCGATACGATTACGCTTGGCCAACAGGCTAATCCGCTGGTCGGCTGGGAGGAAGACCTCTACAACTATCGCTATGTCAACCTGACGCCCTGGAACTACCTGAGCCTGTCTTCAAGCCAGGCCGGAGTTTCCATGCAGGGTCCGGTGAAGTTTGGCGGCGAAAAGACCTATCTCGACTACGATGTCGGAGCTTTCGACAACGCCAGCTTCCACGCGCTCGAGCAGACCAATACGAAACAGGTGATGGCGCGCCTGACGGCCTTTCCGTTCGGCGCCAACTGGCGCTTTCAAGGTCTTGGATTGACCGGTTTCTATGATTACGGCTACGGCAATACCACGCCCGATCTCGCTAATCTTCCGGCTGCGCTCAAGGGCAGCAATGGGAGCATCGAGCGAATCGCCGCGCTGGTGCACTATACGACTGAGCAATGGGGGATCGCGGGCGAGTTTGATTACGGCAGGAACGCGTTTTCCGCGGGCAACCTGTTTTCGGGCAGCGGTCCGGCCGACGCCTTCGGCTTGGGCACCACGCCATATGCGCCGTTCAGCGCCCTCGCGATTGGATTGCAGAACAACGGCCAGAGCCGCCAGGTAGGCTATGACTTCTTTGGCCATTATCACTTCGCGGGAACCAAGCTCACCGCGTTTGGAATGTTCGAGGAGTTTCATCCGAACGACAAGGTCAAGCTGAACCCGCTGGACTTTCAGCGTTTCGTCGTCGGTGTGAGCTATCAGTACAATGAATTCCTGCGCTTCGCGGTCGATAGCCAGAATCTGCTCTTTTATCATAGTCAGTTCGGTTTCCCGACCGCCTATGCGAAGAGCTTTGGTGTAGTTCCGCCGAAGGGTACTGGCGCGACGATCCCCGACGCGGTGCCGCATGACACGCACGCGATCTTCGCCAATATCGAGTTTAACTACTAACTTCCGGCTGGCTGGAAAGCGGGCCGCATCACCGGCGGACGCGCCGGACCCAGATGGGTCCGGCGCGTCTTTTCGTTGGTCCGCTGGAGCGGGAATCGCAATCCGCCGGGACGCGGCCGGTCGCGGCGATCAGGGCTTCGACGGCAGCCGCACGATACCCTTCGCGCGGACCGACAACTCGCCGTCCTGCTGCGTCGCGGTCTGCGTAATCTCGGCGTAATGTGTTCCGCCTTCGCTGTAGCGGCGGGTCACTTCGCCGGTGATATAGATGGTATCGCCGACCGGATTGTGGCGGCGGATCTCGACCGCGATATGCTTGAGAAACCCGGCGTCACCCATCCAATTGGTCAGATGATGGGTCATCCACGAGCAGCGCTCCGGACCGTAATCATAGGCCGCCGGTGTTCCGACCAGAGCCGCAAGGTCGTCTTCCCAATGGACCCGCTCGGGCACGTCCGGGATGCCGAACTTGTTGGCGATGCCAAGCCCCGGATGCTTTTGCAACTGGCGCCAGGCGAGCTTGTTGGCACGGATATAGAGCCCGCCCCAGCCCTGCGCGAAGGCGATGAAGCCGGTCGCGGTCATCGGTCCCTTGACCATCGTCGGCAGCTTGTCGCCCACCGCGACGTCCTGGGCGTAGCGCGGCTTGGCTCCGCGCACCTCTTCGGCCTCGTACAACGCGAAAATCTTGGCCAGGTCCTCGCGCGAATAGTGCACCGGAGGCTTGGCTCTGACCGCGCTGTACTTGGTGCCACGCTCGCGCGCCGTGTCGCGTTCGGTGCGGAAGCACCAGCTATCGCCCTCGGCGGCCAGTTCGCCGCGCTGATTGTAAAACTCGCAACGATAGATCTGCTGAATCGAACGGCCGGCAAAGCGCGTCTCATGCGCGATTAGATCCTTGAGCCGGACCTTGGTCGTGAACTCGTCGCCGAGTAGCATAGGCTGATGCCAGATCACGTCGATGCCGGCGAACATCGCATGCACGCCGGGCAGTCCGCCGACGTAGCCGCTGAAGACCCGGTTGAGCGGGAAAATGAACGACGGCGGCGCCGCGATCCGTCCATAATGCGCTTTGGCGGCGTAGGCCGGATCGCACCACAGCGGATTGTCGTCGCCGATGCCGTGTGCCCAGTGGCGCACGCTGTCGCGGCTCGCTTCGTGGAGCCACGGCTCGAGCGTATCCTCGATCGGAACGTCGACCAGCTTGCGCAAGTCGGCGAGGCTTTTGTCAGTGATCAGCGAAAATCGCTGCTGGTTCGGTGCCTCCGGCATCGTGCTATTTATTCTCCCTCTCGCCCTGATCTTATCTTCTGGCTAATATCACCGCCTATTTGTAGCGGTTGATCAGCTCCTTGCCAAAAGTCCGGATTTGCTGCTTGACCACTTCGAGCGGCAGCAAGCCCTGGTCGCCCTGCCACACAAACCATTCCGGATTGACGGTCTCGACCATCGCCGCGAATTCCTGGCGCACCTCGGCCGCCGATCCCGTATAGGCGAACTTGACGCGCTCCATGCGCTCGATGTTGACCTCGGACTCGGGCAGCATCACCTTGCCGGTCGGATATTTGGCTTCGTCGGCCTCTTCGCGCCAGGCTTCGGAAAAGCCGAACTGGTGGAAGAAACGTTTGAACGCGAAGCCGCAGACACCCTCGTCGCCGAGCTTGCGCGCCTGCGCCTTGTTCTCGCCGAAGTAGACCGCGTGCACTACCCCGATGCTTTCGCCAAGCTTTAAATTGCGGCCCGCCTTGCGCGATTCTTCCTGGTAAGCCTCGGCGAATTTGCGCACCACCGGCGGATGCGGCAGCAGGATGGTCGGGATGATGCCCTCGCGCGCGCACCATCGGACGGTCTCCTCACTGACTGAAAAAGCCTGGAACAGCGTCGGATGCGGCCGCTGAAAGGGCTTGGGCACGACGTTTATCATCTGGATGCGGCCTTGATCGTCGACCTCGCCCGGGAAGCCGTATTCGCGCGTCCAGTCGCCCGCCGGCCACGGCGTGCCTTCCTGCGGAAAGGGATATTCGTAGTGCTTGCCCTTGAAGCGGAACGGCTCGTCGCCCCAGGCCAGCTTCAGGAAGCGGAAGACCTCCTCGAAGGCCTCGCGGTTGATCCGATCGCCTTCGCTCTTGTCGCTGGTGGTGGCGCCGACATGAATCTTCTGCGCCATCTGGTTAAGCCAGCGGGTCTGATAGCCGCGCGCGAAGCCGACCAGCGTGCGCCCCTGGGTGAGCTGATCGAGCCAGGCGATTTCCAGCGCCAGGCGCAACGGATTCCATCCGGGCAGCACGTAGCCGATCGGCCCGACCTTGATCCGCTTGGTATTGTGAATCACATGCTGGGTGAGCACCGGCAGGCTGCCCATCTCGATGCCTTCGCTGTGCAGGTGATGCTCGGGGAAACAGACCCCGTCGAAGCCGACCTCCTCGCACAACTGCGAGATTTCGGTGACCTCGCTGATCATTCGCTGCCAGCGGTCGGGATGCGACGCGATCGGGCGCAGCGCTTTGCGCTCCTCCATCGTTCCTGGAATTGAGGGCAAAAAGAAGTACATAAACTTCATAAAGTTCTCCGTCCGCCGAGCGCGGCAAGCTTCCTGAAAATTTCCAGCCTAATCTTCCATAACATTATTAGAAGGCTGAATGGTAGTTGTGGCGGCGCTCGATGCGCCCGGCGCGGGCTTGGACTCCATCGCCGCTTTCGGGCAGAGATTAAAGGGTGGGTGCGCGGGCGTCCGGATGCGAGAGCGCCCGGCGCGACGATGCGGCCCGCGACGGTTCTTCAGGCAAGGAGCAATTCCAATGCAGATGGGTATGGTTGGTCTCGGCCGGATGGGTGCGAATATGGTGCGGCGCCTGCTGCACGGCGGTCATGAATGCGTGGTCTTTGACGTGAGCCCCGCGGCGGTCAAGAGCCTCGCCGGCGAAGGCGCGATCGGCGCCGCCTCGCTCGATGACTTCGCCGCCAAGCTCAAGCCGCCACGGGTCGCCTGGATGATGGTGCCGGCGGCGGTAGTCGAAGAGACCGTCGCCGATCTCGCAAGCCGCTTCGCCGCGGGCGACATCATCGTCGACGGCGGCAATTCCTATTACGTCGATGATATCCGCCGGGCCGAGATGCTCAAGGCCAAGGGCCTGCACTACGTCGATTCGGGGACCAGCGGCGGGGTCTGGGGGCTCGAGCGCGGCTTCTGCCAGATGATTGGCGGCGAGCCCGCGATCGTCAAGCATCTCGATCCGATCTTCGCCACGCTCGCGCCGCCGATGGACTCGGCGCCGCGTACGCCCGGGCGCGAGAAATCTCCCGGCGGTACCGCCGAGCACGGCTATCTGCATTGCGGCCCCAACGGCGCGGGCCATTTCGTCAAGATGGTCCACAACGGGATCGAGTACGGCCTGATGGCCGCCTACGCCGAGGGCATGAACATCCTGCGCCATGCCAACGTCGGCAAGCAGCAGCATACGGCCGACGCCGAGACCACGCCGCTGCGCCATCCGGAGCTCTACCAGTACGATTTCAACCTGAATGATATCGCCGAGGTCTGGCGGCGCGGCAGCGTGATCGCGTCATGGCTGCTCGACCTGACGGCGACCGCGATGCAAGCCGACCCCGATCTGACGAAGTTTGCAGGGCGGGTCTCAGACTCGGGCGAAGGGCGCTGGACGATCGAAGCGGCAATCGACGAGGCGGTACCCGCCCACGTCCTGACCGCCGCGCTGTTCGAGCGCTTCAGCTCACGCGGCGAGGCCGATTTCGCGGACAAGATCCTCTCTGCGATGCGCTACGAATTCGGCGGGCACATGGAAAAAAAGAGCTAGTGGATGGCGCTGAGAGGGTGGGGCGCACGCAGCCACTTTCGATTTGACCCGGCCGGACGCTAGACGGGTTCGATCAACTCCACCGATTCCGGATTGGCCAGGCCGGTCTCAAGGTCGATGCGGGTACCGCGGGCCTCGATCTGGGCGGGCCGCGTCGATTCGGCCTTCGCGATCGCTTCGTCGCGCGAGCCCGCCTGTACGATGAGTTCATACCAGGTCACGACCTGGATCTTGACGCGATATTGAGTCATAGGCCAATGCGCGCGGTCCGCCACCGCGCTATACTATCAGAGCAATAAGGCGACTAAAAGTAAATACATCAATCAAGCGCCCTAAAAGAATCATATTAGTACTGAACTGTGCGATTTCGCGCCTAATTGTCGTATAGGCCGTCAGGATATGCGAACGCGGATCGCCTTGGGCGCGATTGTTTGCCGCTTGCGCCAGTACTTCGTCCGCGCGGGTGCTGAAACCGGCAATTACTCCGCGATTTTCCGGACGCAATGCTCAGCGGCGGCGCGCCGCAAGCGGAAACGGACCGAGCGGACGTCCCCCGCCGGGCGCGATCGTGCCCAGTTTGCTCAACGCATCGACCAGCAGGTCGAGTTCCGCCGCGGCACCCTCGTTGAGCGCGCCGTCGGTGAAATCCGCGGCGGAGAGGTAGACCCCGGTGGGTGCGACGATCGCGCCGAACCAGGTCAGCACGTCGCGCAGATGCCATTCGACGGACAAAAAATGATGCGCCGTCGCGCCCATCGCGATGATTCCGCACGGCTTGCCCATCAGCGCCTCGACCGGCAGGTGGTCTATCAGGTTCTTGAGTGCGCCGGTAAACGAGGCGCGGTAGACCGGCGTCGCGAAGATCACGAGGTCCGCGCCGGCCACGCGATCGACCACCGCCGCCGTGTCGTCGCCGTACGCGGCGGGCGCGCGCCCGTCGGCGAACGCGATCCGCACGTCGGCCAGATTGCTCACGCTCGCCTCGAGAACCGGATCGGCCGCGCGCGCCCGTTCGACCATCGCGGTTACTGCCGCGAGCAATCGCCCCGGCGGCGTGACGCTGCCGACAATCGCTGTCAGTTTTGCCATCCAGCTATTTTCGCGATCGGGCGCGCCGATGCAACCGCATCGGGCATCCGATAGGCGGCGGCGCGCGCGGGCCTACTTGCTGAGCGCCTCGCGAACTGATCGATGGAAGTGTTCCAGTGTCGGCTCGAAGTGTCCGTAGACCACTTCGTTCAGGATGCCCGTGGCGAAATTTCGCTGGATAATCTCGCCGACCAGCAGTTCCATCACCTTGCTCCAGCCGCTGCCGTCCGCGCTGTCCCAGCGCCGATCGTAGCGCGCCGGCAAATCCGCGCCCGACCCCAGCAGGTTGATCTCGGTTATCGATTCGCCCGGATGGTCGGGCGAGGGGAAGATGCGAAAGACCTCCACCTGATCGCTCCGCGGAACAAAAACCGTATTCGGAAACAGATTCCTCAGGATCGTCGCGTGCGGCAGCAGGTCCCATTCGGCCGGCGCGGCACCGCGCCGAGATGGCGCACGCGCAATGGTATCCGCGCGTCGACCTCGCCGCGCAGTACGGGCAGGCGATCTGGAGCTACACGCTTGCCGGTCCGCCGACGGTCAACGTCAACGAGCCGCAATACGCCGCCGTAGTCTACGCCGCAGGCTCGATCGCGCGGCCGCCGGGCCGTTGATCGCGGCGCGTGCCGGCGCTACGGCTTCGCAACGGCGCGCGGTTAGCGCGTGGTCGTAATCAGGTTGGTGCCGATTTCCAGATCGGGCGCGGTCGAGAGCACGATTGTCGCCACCTTCTGCTTGTCCAGGTCGGTGGACACCTGCCCGCTCAGATAGGCGGTTTGGCCGATCACCTTGACGCTCACCAGCGTATAGCCGGCCTGTGCCAGCGCGGCATTGACGCGCACCTGCTCGTCGAGCCAATGCAGGGTCTGCGTGGTCAGTGCGTTGATCACCCGCTTGACGCCTTCGACGCTCGCCACGGTCTGTCCGGCCGCCGCCTGCGTCGTCTGATCGAAGACCTGGCCTTCGATCACGATCACGCCCGGCTGCGTGACCGTCACGCGCACGTTCTTGAAGCGCGGGTCGGCCTCCATCGCCAGTTGCACCTTGGATTGCAGTACCCAGCTCGGCGGCTTGTGCCGTACATGATGGGTCGCATGGCGCTTCGCAGGCGCCTGCTTTGAACGCGGGGCGGGCGCTTCAACCACCGTCGGCGAAATGGTCGCGGGCGCTCCCGCGACCGGCGTGCCCGATGGTGCCGACGATCTGCTCCCGGACGGCGGCGCCGTCGATAAGGAGGTCGCGCCGGCGGCCGGAATCGCCTCCTCATGAACTGCCGGCGGCGCACCGGATGCGCCCTGCGCGAAGCCGCTTCGCGGCATTGCGAGCACGCCTGCGATCGCGATTGCGCCGGCGCCGAGCACGCCCGCGATCGCGCGGGCGCCGACGCTCATCCCGGTGCGTATTCGCCTCTCGATAGTCGCACTAGCCGCGCCGGTTCGGTTCGCCATTTTACCCCAGTGGTATTTTCGTTAGCGGGAAGCCGCGTTGAAGTGGTTGGAGTGAAGAGTCGTCTTGCGTGATGCGGGCCGGAGGGCGATCGCCCTGCGATAGCGGCCGCTCTTTACCATTGAGGGAGGGAGGATCGCGCACGGCCGCAGCCCGTATGAGGGGCTGCGGCCGTGGCGGGTTGCATAGGCCACCGGGGCCGATGACGGCGGCTTATTGGTCGGCCGGCACCAGTTCGACGCGCCGGTTCTCGGCGCGACCCTCGGCGGTGTGGTTAGTCGCCACATAGTGGGTTTTGCCAAAGCCCTGCGGGATCAACTGG
>DATLRA010000072.1:0-8264 GCA_035534935.1 Binataceae bacterium (SeqCode) | reverse complement strand
ACCAAGGTTATCACCCGCACGGGATTTTTCGCTGCGCTCAGAATGACACAATGAGCGTTCTGCAGAGGTTCCCTGGCAGCAGTACACCTCCCTGCGACTGCGATCAGTTCGTAATCCGACGAATTCCAGCCGATCGTGCTCGCTGCCGCGCTGAGCCTTACTTCTCACGGATACCCGTACCGCAAATTATCTGGTACGACACTCCTATGCCCACCACTCGACCGCCGTCCCGCCGCGCCCCTCGTCCCGCCGTGACTCCCGCCGCCATCGCCATCCGGCCGGCGCGCGCCGCCGACCACGCCGACCTCCTGGGCCTCGTCCGCGCCTACTACCGCTTCGACGGCATCCGCTTCAGCCGCGCGCTGGTCGAGCCGGCCCTGACCCTGCTGCTCGGCCGCCCCGCGCTGGGCCGCGTATGGATCATGCGCGCGGGCGCGCGCCCGGTCGGCTACGTCATTCTGACCTTCAATTTCGATCTGGAATTCGGCGGCCTCGAGGGTCTCGTCACCGACCTCTTCGTCCACGCGCAATGGCGTGGGCAGGGGCTCGGCCGCGCCGCGCTCGCCACGGTCGACGACTTCTGCCGCCGCGCCCACATCCGCACGGTCGAGCTGCAGGTCGCCGAGCGCAACCGCCAGGCCCAGGCCTTCTACCTGCTGCTCGGCTTCCGCTCGCTCCCGCGGATGGTTTTTTCGCGCAACGTCAAGTAGGATTTTTTTATGACAAGTAGCTAGATAGAAGACCCTACATTAAGTAGGTAAAAGGCGAATTTATTTTTTCGCTGATTTGTGCCGCTTTGATTCGTCATCCTGAGCGCCGCGAAGGATCCCGCCCGCCGCCGCGGACTCGCCCGCACCCCACGCCCGCTGCGCCCGATTCACCCGTTTAATTTTGCGGCAAGTGGAACCTCTCAGAGGTTCCACTTGCCGCTCCGCTATTTTCAGCGTTCGCCGTGTACCGCCTTGCCCGCAACGATCAGAATCTGCGACACCGTCGTCAGGTCGTCGTCGTTGTAGAACTCGATCTCGATGCGCCCCGGTGCGCGTCCGTGCTGGCGCGCGATCTTGACCTTGCGCCGCAGCGCCCGCTGAATTTCGTCGGCCAGCGCGCCCAGGTTGGCGTCGGGCGCCGGCATCGGCGCCACCGTCGCGACCGGATTGCGCGGCGCACTACCCGCCGGGCGCGGCGCCGGTTTGCGATCCGCCGCCATCTGCTCGGCCCCGCGCGCGGAAATTCCGCCCTCGCTGATCCGCGCCGCCGCCGCCAGCTTCTCGTCCGCCGATTCGATCGAGAGCAGCGGACGCGCCTGCCCGGGCGTGATCGCCCCGCGCGCGATCATCTCGACCACCGGCAGCGGCAGCTCCAGCAGCCGCATCGTGTTGCTCACGTACGGGCGGCTCTTGCCGATCCGCGCCGCGATCTCCTCGTGGCTCAGGTTGAACTCGCGATTGAGCCGCACGAAGGCGCGCCCCTCTTCGATCGCGTTCAAGTCCTCGCGCACCAGGTTCTCGACCAGCGACATCTCGAGTGCCGCATGGTCGTCGGCCTCGCGCACCACCACCGGCACGATCGTCATTCCCGCCGCGCGCGCCGCACGCAGCCGCCGTTCGCCCGCGATCAACTCGTAGCGCGGCGCGTCGAGATCGCCGGCCACCGGCCGCGCGATCAGCGGTTCGATAATGCCCTGCGCGCGAATCGCCTCGGTCAGCTCCCGCAGCTTCTCCGGATCGAAATAGCGCCGCGGCTGAAACGGACTCGGCACGATCTGCTCGATCGCGACCATCATCAGAGTCGCCTCTTCCGCCGCGCCCACGCCACGCGCGCCACTGTCGATCAACGCGGCCAGTCCGCGCCCCAACGGCTTTCGTATCATCGCTTGCCCCTCTCGTCGTCGCGCGCAAAGAGCGCCCGCAAACTCCACGTGCGCCGCCCCGCGCCGTCGTCCGCATGCGCGTCTTTGGGCCCGGCCGCGGCCTTACCATCGACCCGCGCGATCAGCTCCGCCACCAGATTGCGATAGGCTTCGGCGCCAGCCGACTTGGGGTCGTATTCAAGCACCGCCAGGCCATGGCTCGGGCTTTCCGACAGGCGCACGTTGCGCGGAATCACGCTCTGGAAAACCTTTTCCGGAAAATGTTTCTGGACTTCGCGGGCAATCTCATGGCTCAGACGGTTGCGCCCATCGAACATCGTCAGCACCAGCCCCTCGATCCGCAGCGCCGGATTGAGCGCCGTGCGCACCCGCTTGATCGTCTCGAGCAGCGCGGTCAAGCCTTCGAGGGCGTAATACTCGCATTGCATCGGCACGATCACCGAGTCGGCCGCAACCAGCGCGTTGAGCGTCAGCAGGCCGAGCGACGGCGGCGTATCTATAATGATATATGCGTAAGCGTCGCGGATCGGCGCGAGAATCTGCTTGAGCACCCGCTCGCGCCCCGCGCGCGTCGCCAGTTCGATTTCGGCGCCGACCAGGTCGGGTCCCGAGGGTGCGAGATCGAGCCGCTGGTCGCGGGCCGTGCGGATTATATCGCGGAGTCCGATCCGTCCGACCAGCGCCTCGTAGATGGTCTTGCCCGAGCTCTTGAGTTCGGCCAACCGCATATCGGCGATAATTCCCGACGACGCATTGCCCTGCGGGTCGAGATCGATCAGCAGCACCTTGCGATCATTGGCCGCCAGCCCGACCGCGAGATTCACCGCGGTGGTGGTTTTGCCGACTCCGCCCTTTTGATTGGCTATTACGATGAGCCGCCCCACACCCGCCTCCCGGGCAAAATGTTTCACGTGAAACATTCTGCGCGTCGGCACCATAGTATTCGGCGCCGATTGAAAAGACAAAATTGCGCGGCCCGGCAATCCACAGGACGGTAGCATGCCAGCGCTCAAGCGAGGATAAATCAGTCGCCTTCAGCGTCTCGGTAGGGTCTTGCAACTCGATACGATCGCGGGCGAGCGACCGTGAGCCGCCTTCAGGGCTTGCGCCGCGCGACCGCCAGCAGATGCGCCGCGCTTCCCGCCGCACCCGACGGACCGCCGCCGCGCGCGACTTCATAGTCGATGAGCTCGAGGCGATCGAATGCGCCAGCCGCCGCGCGCTCGATCGCCGGGCGCTGCGCCGCACCGGCGAACAGGATCGCGTGGCCGCCCGGCCGCAGCCCCGCGGCCGCCGTGGCGAAGACCATCTCCGGCTCGCCGAACGCGCGCGCCGTCACCACGTCGAAGCTCGGTTGCAGCGTGGCCGCGTCGCGCCGGGCCGCCTCGACGCGCGCATTGCCGAGACCCATCGCGGCGATGGCGACCGCCAGAAAGCTCGCGCGCTTGCGCCGCGCCTCGAGCAGCGTGAAATCAGCGGCGGTCGCGGCGGCCAGGATCAGTGCGGGGAAGCCGGCGCCGCTGCCGAGGTCGAGCACCCGCGTCCCGGCGGCAAATAATGTGGCCGGGTCCGCTTCCAGCGAGGAGGCCTGCGGTCCCACGATCGGCAGAACCGGCGTCAGGCTGTCGATAATGTGGAAGGCGATTTCGGCCGGGTCACCCGGTGCGGCGGTCAGGTTGAGCCGCGTACCCCACAGCGCGAGCGTCGCGGCAAAGCGTTCGAGCCGGGCAAAGAACTCGGGATCCGTCGGGGTCCATTGGCGCTGCCCGGCAAGCCAGGTGACGATTTCAATCGCCGCGCGCGCGATCTCAGCCGATTTATCCATCGCGGACGGGGGTTCGCAGCGGACGTGCGGCGCTTGAGGCACCAATTAGAGAAATATTTGCTATTTCTACGCTCATTAATGTTTCACGTGAAACATTTTTCGTATAAATTTTGCTTTTCACGTTATCTTCAGGGAGGTTCAAAACTCAAAATCGCCAATTATTCGTTTTTTATACGCTAAACGATGTTTCACGTGAAACACTATTAAACCGCGGCTGCGCAGACTCGCCCGCACTCCATGCCCATAGCCGCGGCTGCGCGGAGTCTCAGAGTCTAAATTTGTACGCACGGCGCAGACTCCTTTGCTCGGCTCCGCTGCGCTTCGCCTAATGCGCACCCCATGCCCGCCGCGCCCGATTCGAACTTCATTCGCCCGTGCGGCCTGTTCTGTCACCCTGGGCGCAGCGAACGGGTCCCGGATCCGGGATTCTTCGCTACGCTCAGTAATGACGCAGCGCACGCCTCCCAAGGCTTATTAGACCCTCGACGGCGAGGCCGACGCGGGGCGGCCGGCGCGGATATGCACCGCGAGCAGCGCCACCGCCGCGGGCGTAATCCCGGGCATCCGCGCCGCCTGGCCGAGCGAATGCGGACGCACGTTCCCCAACCGCTCGCGCGCCTCGGTCGAGAGTCCGGCCACGGCCTTGAAGTCGACCCATTCGGGTATCGCGGTATCTTCCATCCGTCGGCCACGATCGACCGCCTCGGCCTGGCGACGGACGTAGCCCGCGTACTTCACGTCGGTCTCGAGTTCGGCCGCCTGATCGAAATCCGCCGCCGCCGCAAGCAGCGCCATCCGGAGCACGTCGGCGTAGGCAACCTGCGGCCGGCGCAGCAGTTCGAGCGCGCGCACCGCCTCGCGAATCGGAGTCGATCCGCATTCGACGAGCAGACGATTAGTCTCGTCGCTCGCCACGACCATCGTCGCGCCGAGCCGCGCAATCTCGGCCGCGACCCGCGCGGTCCGCTCACGAATCCGGGCGCCAGCCTCCGCGCCGACCAGCCCGAGCCGCTCACCGATTGGCGACAGGCGGCGATCGGCGTTGTCTTCGCGCAGCAGCAACCGGTACTCGGCGCGCGAGGTGAACATCCGATAGGGCTCGCCGCCGATGCCGCGCGTGACCAGGTCGTCGATCATCACGCCGATATAGGCCTGGTCGCGGCCGAGCACGATCGGCGCCTCGTTGCGCGTATGCAGAACCGCGTTGATTCCCGCGATCAGACCCTGCGCGCCGGCCTCTTCATAACCGGTGGTGCCGTTGATCTGGCCGGCCAGGAAGAGCCCGCCGACGAGCTTGCTTTCGAGCGAGGGCCGAAGCTGCGTCGGATCCGAGAAATCGTACTCGATCGCATAGCCGGGACGCATGATTTCTGCCCGCTCGAGCCCCGCGATCGAATGGACCATCGCGACCTGCACGTCGAGCGGCAGGCTGGTCGAGAGGCCGTTGGGATAGACCTCGACGGTGTCACGCCCCTCGGGCTCGAGAAAAATCTGATGCCGCTCCTTGTCGGCGAAGCGCATCACCTTGTCCTCGACCGACGGGCAGTAGCGCGGACCGCGGCTATGGATCACGCCGGAGTAGATCGGCGAGCGGTCGAGGCCGCCACGGATAATCTCGTGGGTGCGTGCGTTGGTGAACGTAAGATGACAGGGTAGCTGGCTCTGCGCGATGCGCGCCGTGCGAAACGAGAAGGGCGGCGGCGGCTCGTCGCCGGGCTGGACCTCGAGCGCCGAGTAATCGATCGTACGCGCGTCGAGGCGCGGGCAGGTGCCCGTCTTGAGCCGCCCGATCCGCATGCCATGCGCCGCGAGGCTCTCGCTCAAGCCCATCGCGGCGAAGTCGCCGGCGCGGCCCGCATGATAGTTGCGCAGGCCAACGTGGACGAGACCCTTGAGGAACGTTCCAGTGGTGATGACGACGGTACGCGCGGGGAAGATCTCGCCGATCTGCGATTCGACGCCGGCGATCGCGCCGTCCTCGACGATCAGGCGCTCGACGCTGGCCTGGCGAATCGCCAGATTGGGCGTCGCCTCGAGTACACGCTTCATCCGGGCGCGATAGGCGGCCTTGTCGGCCTGGGCACGGCGCGCGCGGACCGCCGGCCCCTTGCGCGTGTTGAGAAAGCGGAACTGGATGCCGGTTTCGTCGATCGCGAGGCCCATCTCGCCGCCCAGCGCGTCGATCTCACGCACCAGATGGCCCTTGCCGATGCCGCCGATGGCGGGATTACAGGACATCTGGCCGATGTGGTCGAGGTTAAGCGTGAGCATCAGGGTGCGCGCGCCCATCCGGGCGGCGGCCAGCGCGGCTTCGATACCGGCGTGGCCGGCGCCGACGATGATTACGTCATGGCATTCCATCTCAATTACCGCGGCTGCGCAGAGTCTTAATAATCGCGTGGCTGCGCAAACTTGACCACGTCCCATGCCCGGCACGGCGGACAGAACACTCGATTATGGCGCGCCAACGGGCCGACGAAAAGCGGCACAACAAAAAACGGCGTCCGCAGCGCAGTTTGTCACCTGAGCGGAGCGAACGGGTCCCGGATCCGGGTTTCTTCGCTGCGCTCAGAATGACAGATGCATGACTATGTGTTGTATCTACAATTTGTCAGTATATTCTACACATCTAGACAGGATTATTTGCCGATGCAGAAATCGCGGAAGACCGCGTCGAGCACGTCCTCGGTCTCGACCGCGCCGGTGATCGCGCCGAGCGCGTCGGCCGCGGCGGCGACATCGACCGCGACGATCTCGGGGGGCATCGCGGCCTGCACGCTGCGATGGGCCGCGCGCAGCGCTTCGAGCGCGGCGGCCAGGGCGTCGCGATGGCGTTCGCGCGAGATGGCCAGCGATGCGCCGTCGGAGTCATACGCCGCGCCGTCGCCGCCGGCCAGCGCCGCGACCAGTTGTTCGAGGCGCGCGCGCAGATCGCCGACGCCGTCGCCAACAAGTGCGGATAACTCGACAATCGGTAGGGTCACGCCGCGATCGCGCAAGTCCCTGGCGGAGAGCGTCGCCGGCAGATCGCGCTTGTTGAGCAGGGCGACGCCGCGGCGATCGGCGAGGGCGGCGATCACGCCCGCATCGTCGGCGTCGAACGGACGCGACGCATCGAACACCGCGATAATCAAGTCGGCCTCGGCGGCCGAGCGGCGCGCGCGATCGATGCCCAGGCGTTCGACCGGATCGACGCTGTCGCGCAGGCCGGCGGTGTCCTGCAGCACCAGCGGCCACGGGCCGAGCGCAACCGAGTCCTCGATGACGTCGCGGGTGGTGCCGGGAATCGGCGTGACGATCGCGCGGTCGGCGCCGAGCAGGAGATTGAGCACGCTGGATTTGCCGGCGTTGGGCTTGCCGACGATCGCGGCGCGCGCGCCGTCGCGGATGATGCGGCCGCGGGCGAAGGTGCCGTGCAGGATCTCGATATCGGCGGCGAGCGCGGCGATGGAATTCGCGATTTCAGTGCGCGAGGGCAGCGCGAGATCCTCGTCGGCGAAATCGATCTCGACTTCGAGATGCGCGCGAATCGCAATCACCTGCATCCGCAGGCGGTCGACGCGGGTGGCGAGCGCGCCGGATAGCTGGGCCAGCGCGCCGGCCAGGGCGGCGTCACCGCGCGCGGCGACCAGATCGGCGATCGCCTCGGCGGCGGTCAGGTCGAGGCGTCCGTTGAGGTAGGCGCGGCGGGTAAATTCGCCCGGCTCGGCGCGGCGCGCGCCGGCGGCGGTGGCCAGCGCGACCACGCGGCGGACGATATATGGCCCGCCGTGGCACTGGAGTTCGGCGACATCCTCACCGGTCAGCGTATGGGGCGCGGCGAAAACCACGAGCATCGCCTGGTCGATCGGCGCGCCGGTGGCGGGATCGCGAATTTCGCCGAGGGTCAGGCGTCGCGTCGCGGGCGTGGTGTGGGTGGCGGTCGCAAGCGGATGCCAGAGGATGCGGGCGATTTCGCGGGCGCGCGGGCCGGAGAGGCGGACGATTGCGACGGCGCCGATTCCGGGCGCGGTGGCCGGCGCGACGATGGTGTCGTGCAGGTACATCGGGGATGAAAGTAGCATACGGGGCGAATGGGAAGGACGGTTCCGACGGTCTCATTGGGCGTGAGCTTTCAAAACTACTGCCGCGTTCACGAAAGCAAAAACTCTGGAAATCGCAGCCATTTCAATACCGACATCATATTTACTATGATGTGGACATGCCGTCCGAGCCCATCAAACTGAAGATTGTTCTGAACGGCGAAGCACCCGGAATTGCGGAGCACCGTCTTAGCATAGGAGGACTCGCTCTTCCTCTTGCGCATTTATTGAAGGCGACTCGGCGGATCGCATCTGACATTGTTCGCGACGGCGGCCAATATGCGAGTCGGCGCGGCCCATACGCTCGTGAGGCGCGCGCGATTGATCTTCAGATTGAAACCCTGGGACAGGGCTGCGTAGAAGTGAATCTTGTGGCCTCAATTGACGAAGCGCAAGGATTTCAGACCGGACTATTTCCGCAAGATATGCTTCTGCGTACTATGAGCAATCTTCTAGACGCTATCAAGGCGGAAAGCACGGGCGA
>DATLRA010000071.1:0-56707 GCA_035534935.1 Binataceae bacterium (SeqCode) | reverse complement strand
CTCTACTCGGCGTTTACCTACTACACCGGCTTCAAGGTCAACTCGGGCGAGTACAAGCTGATGGGGCTGGCGCCCTATGGCGAGCCGCAATACGCGGCGGCGATCCTCGATCATCTGATCGATCTGAAGCCCGACGGCACTTTTCGCCTGGCGCTCGACTATTTCAACTATACGACCGGCCTGACGATGACCAATGCGAAGTTCGACCACCTGTTCGGCGGACCGCCGCGCACGCCCGAATCGCCCTTGACCCGGCGCGAGATGGACCTCGCCGCCTCGATCCAGCAGGTGACCGAGGAAGTCGTGGCGCGGCTGGCGCGGACCGCGCGGCGCGAACTCGACGCGGAGTATCTGTGCCTGGCGGGCGGCGTCGCGCTCAATTGCGTGGCCAACGGCAAGCTTTTGCGCGAGGGGCTATTTCGCGATATCTGGGTGCAACCGGCGGCCGGCGACGCGGGCGGCGCGCTCGGCGCGGCGCTCGCCGGATGGCATCTGTATGCCGGCGGCGCGCGCACGGCCGACGGCGCCGACCGGATGCACGGCGGCTTTCTCGGCCCGCGCTTCGACGACGACCAGGTCGCCGACGCGCTCAATGCGGCCGGCGCCGCCTACGAACGGCTGACCGACGACGACCTGCTCGACCGGGTGGCCGAGGTGCTGAGCCAGGGCGCGGTGGTCGGATGGTTCGACGGGCGGATGGAGTTCGGGCCGCGGGCGCTCGGCAGCCGCTCGATTATCGGCGATCCGCGCGACGCGCGGATGCAATCGGTGATGAATCTCAAGATCAAGTACCGCGAATCGTTCCGGCCGTTTGCGCCGTCGGTGTTGGCCGAGCGCGTGGCCGACTACTTCGAACTCGATCGGCCGAGCCCGTATATGGCGCTGGTCGCGGCGGTGCGTGAGGAGTTGCGCACGCCGATGACGGCGGAGCAGGAGGGGCTGTTCGGAATCGAGAAGCTCAATATCCCGCGGTCGAAAATTCCGGCGGTGACGCACATCGACTATTCCGCGCGGATCCAGACGGTGCATCGCGCGACCAATCCGCGCTACCACGAATTGATCCGGCGCTTCGAGGCGATCACCGGATGCGCCGTGGTCGTCAACACCTCGTTCAACGTGCGCGGTGAGCCGATCGTGTGCACGCCTGAAGATGCCTATCGCTGTTTTATGCGCACGGAGATGGACTACCTGGTGGTTGGCAACTACCTGCTGGCCAAGACCTTTCAGCCCGTGCGTGCGCAGGATGAATCGTGGCGGCAGCAGTTCGAGCTGGATTAACCGGGATGGAGGCGAGCGCGGGTCAGGCCAGTGCGCGGGAACTCAGGAATTTCGGTCTGCTCCTGGGCGCGCTGTTCGTATTGTTTTTCGGCGTGGTGCCGCTATTGCGCCATCATGGCTTGCATATCTGGCCGTGGATCCTGGCCGCGGTATTATGGCTGGCGGCTTTGATCAGGCCCACCGCGCTCGGCTACCTTTATCGGGGCTGGACGCGGCTTGGGCTCGCGCTCGGATGGGTCAACACGCGCGTGATCTTGACGCTGCTGTACGCGATTGCGATTGTGCCGGTCGGTGTGGCGATGCGGATTTTCGGGCGCGATCGAATGGCGCGCAAGCTCGAGCGCGATCGCAGCAGCTATCGGGTGGCCTCGCGCAGCCGCGCCGGGAAGGATATGGAGCGTCCATTCTGATGTTCGACCTGCTCAAGGATTTGTGGGGCTTTGCGCGCGAGCGCAAGAAGTACTGGCTGATACCGCTGATCGGAACGTTGGTGCTGTTGAGTCTGCTGATCGCGCTGGCGCAGTTCTCGGCCGTCGCACCATTTATCTACACACTGTTTTAGTCCGCACGCGAGGCCGCTGCGATCGATCGCGAGACGACGGTCCCGCGCGCCAGCCGACCGCGCGGCGCTCCGCGTCCGAAATGGAAGATGCTTAAACCGATACTTCAAAGACTCGCTCTGATCCTGACCGGGATTCTAATTGCCTTCGCGATCGGCGAGGTCTGCATCCGGCTGTTCAATCTCGCGCCGGTCGAGTTCTACACCTACGATCCCTACGTCGGCTGGAAGCTCAAGGCGGGCACTACCGGATGGCAGACGCACGAGGGCAACGCCTATATCACGGTCAATCAGGATGGCTTCCGCGGCCCCGACTATTCCTTCGCCAAGCCGCCCGGCACGCTGCGCATCGCGGTGCTCGGCGACTCCTTTACCGAGGCCCAGCACGTCAATTTTGACGACACCTTCTGTGCGGTGGCGCAGCGCGAACTGCAAGCCGATTGTCCGCTGGAGACCAGCATCGCGGGGCGGCCGCCGCAGGTCTACACCAATGTCGAAGTGATCAACTTCGGCTGCGACGGTTACGGCACGGCGCAGGAACTGATCACGCTCGAGCACTGGGTGTGGCGTTATGCGCCCGATATCGTGGTGCTCGGCTTCTTCAGCGGCAACGACGTGCGCAACAACTCGGTGGTGCTCGAGGGCGACAAATGCCGGCCGTTTTACGTCGCGCGGGGCGGCCAACTCGTACTCGGCGGACCGTTCGACGACTCCTGGTCGTTTCGCCTGCATTGCATGCTGCGCATGGAATCGCGCCATTCGCAGGTGCTGAACCTGCTGGGCGACGGCCGCAGCCAGCTGAACCGTCTGCTGCACCGCGCTGTCGCCAAGCCGCGCGCGCATCGCGTCCCGGGGCATCCGCTGCCCGGCAGCGAACTCGGGCTGAGCGATCTGATCTACGCGCCGCCGATCAATGACACCTGGCGCGAAGCCTGGCGTGTGACTAACGGCGAAATCGAGATGATGAATCGCGACGTGCAGGCGCATGGCGCGATCTTCCTGGTGGCCACGCTCGCCACCGGAATCCAGGACGATCCAAATGCGGATTTTCGCGCCAAGTATATGGCGATGGTGGGCTCGAGCGACCTGTTCTATCCCGACGAGCGGATCGCGGCGCTGGGCGCGGCCGACGGCTTCGCGGTGCTGAACCTGCCGAAGCCGATGCAGGTTTACGCGCAGGCGCACGACATCTATCTGCACGGCTTCCCCAACACGACGCCCGGCACCGGCCATTGGAACGTCGCGGGCCATCGCGTGGCCGGCACGCTGATCGCCGAGCGCATCCGCGAGCTGCTGACCGGCGGCGCGCCGGTCGCGTCGCCGGCGCCCGCGGCGAAGTAGGTCAACGGCGCCGCAGATCCGCGGGGTCGGCGATCGTCGGTTGCGAGGTGAATTGGGAAGTGTCAGCCTGAATTTCCAGGTGAAATGTATGGCGGCACAGGCCGGCCCGCTCCCGAGATTTTTCCGCCCGCCCTCCAGCCGGCCACGTGCGACCGCGCGCGGTCTCGCCGTGGCGATGATCCTCGGCGCGATCGCTGGATGCTCGGCCGGCTCGGGCGCGATCGGCAATCCGTTCGCGACCCAGCCGTCGCCGCAGGAGCAGGCCCAGGAGATCGAACCGATGCTCCAGGCGGCGGGCTTTGCCGCGTTGCCGGCCGCGACGCCCGAGCAAGCCACCCGGCTCAAGACGCTGCCACCGCTGAAGCTGGGCTACTACCTCGACGAGAAGGGCGCGTCGAATTATTGGTTGGCCGATTCGGACTACTGCAAGTGCCTGTTTCACGGCGATGAGGCGGCCTACCAGCGCTTTCAGACGATCAAGCTGGAAAACCAGATGGCCGTGCGCGATCGCGAGGCGGTCGAGGCCCAGCAGCGCCAGCAAATGATGGGGCCGGGGGGCTTCGGCCAGCCGGGACTCGGTTTCGGCAGCGGCGGCTTCGGCTTTGGCGGCGGCGGTTTTGGCATCGCGTTCTGACCGCCACGGGCGTCGGCGGATGCGGCGCATCGCCTTTTGCGGCCGGGCACGATAGCATTTCGAGCAATGGCGCCTGCGTTATTGAACAAGGCGCGCCGCCTCGTGCTGGTCACGGGCGGCGCCGGCTTTATCGGCTCGCATCTGGTCGACGCCCTGATCGAGCGCGGCGACACGGTGCGGGTGGTGGATAATTTCGCCAACGGCGCGCGCGAGAATCTGCATCCGGCGGCCGAGGTCGTGGTCGGCGACGTGCGCAATATCGATTCGATCCGCGACGCCTTCGCAGGCGTCGATTGCGTCTTTCACGCGGCCGCTCTGCCACGCGTGATGCTCTCGATCGAACGGCCGGTCGAAACCCATCTGACCAACGTCGTCGGCACGCTCAACGCATTGATCGCCGCGCGCGACGCGGGTGTGCGCCGCTTTATCTATTCGGGATCATCATCCGTGTACGGCAGCCAGCCGACCCTGCCGCTGAGCGAATCGATGCCGCCCAATCCGCTCAATCCCTACGCCCTGCAAAAGCTCGCCGGCGAGCAATACACGCGGATGTTCAATCGCCTGTTCGCGATGGAGACGATTACGCTGCGCTATTTCAACGTCTACGGACCGCGCATGGCGACCGAGGGCGCGTACGTCACGGTGATCGGCCTGTTTATCCGCGAGCGGATGGCCGGTCGGCCGCTCACGATTCACGGCGACGGCCGGCAGACCCGCGACTTCACGCATATACGCGATGTGGTGCGCGCCAATCTGGCCGCGATCGATGCGCCGGCGGCCGACGGGCGCGCGCTCAATATCGGACGCGGCCAGGGTCTCAGCGTTAACGACATCGCGGGTTTCGTCGGCGGGCCGGTGATCCATATCGCGGGGCGGCCGGGCGACGCGCGCGACACGCTGGCCGATCTGACGGCCGCGCGCGAGGCGCTCGGCTGGACGCCCGAGGTCGAAACCGAAGCGGGCGTGCGCGAATTGCTGCGGCAGGCCGGATGCGCCTGATGCGGCGCAGCGGTCAGCGCGGTAACTGGTGCAGCACGCCTTCGCGTTCGAGCCGTCCGATATCGGCCGGCGCGTAGCCCAGGTATTGCGACAGGATGCGCGCGTTATGCTCGCCGAGCAGCGGCGCGTCAAGTTCGAGCTCGCCGGGAAATTCCGAGAAGCGCAGCGGAAAGCCCGGCACTTCGAAATCACCCATCACGCGATCATGGATCTTGCGCACGGTGCGCCGCTCGCGCAGATGCGGATGGGCCATCGCCTGATCGAGCGTCAACACTGGAGCTTGCGGGATGCGCGCGGCGCGCAGCGCCTCGACCGACGCCTCGTCGCTCGGCATCGAGGCAAGCCATTGCTCGATTATCGGGATGATCTCGTTGCGCCGCCCCAGGCGTGAGGCGTTGTCGGCGTAGCGCGGATCGCGGCCGAGTTCGGGCCGTCCCATGATCTCGCACAGCTTAATCCAATGATGATCGAGCCAGGCGAAGACGAAGATATAGGTGTTCTTGCCCTTGAACATCCCGGCCGGACAGAGCGACGGATAGTGCTGCCCGGTGCGCAGCGCCTTCTGCTTGCCGCCGCTCGCGCTGATCGTCTGCACGCCCCAATCGTGGTAGTGGAAATAACAGTCCAGTAACGAGATATCGAGGTACTGGCCAATACCCGTGCGGTCGCGGTAAAACAGCGCGCAGGCGACTGCGGCCAGCGCATGCACGCCGGTCGAGACGTCGCCAATCGCAAGCATCGGCGGATAGGGCGGGCCGCCCTCTTCGCCGCTCAGCGAAGTCACGCCGGCGTAGGCTTGGCCGACGAAATCGTAGCCGGGATCCTTCGCCAGCGGGCCGGTCTGGCCGAAGGTCGAGACCGAGCACATGATGATTTTGGGGTTGAGTTTTTTGACCGTCTCGTAACCGAAGCCCATCCGCGCGATTACGCCCGGGGCGAAATTTTCGACCACCACGTCGACCTTGGGAATCAGTCCGGCGATTATTTCGCGGCTGGCCGGCTTGGCGGTGTCGAGGCAGAGGCTCAGCTTGCCGCGGTTTTGCTGGACGAAATAGCCACTGCGATCGTTCTTCATGTAGGGCACGCCGCGCGAGCGATCGCCGCCCGGCGCAATCTCGACCTTGATCACCTCGGCGCCCATCTCGGCCATCAGCTTGGTCACCGTGGGTCCGGCGACGAACTGGGTGAAGTCGAGCGCCTTGATGCCGTCGAGTACGTGCCTGGGTGAAGCAGCAGCCATTGCGAAACCTCCTGAGCGTCGCTCGCCAGCGTGGAGCTGGTGCGGCGGCCGTCCGAGTCCCCCGCGCGCGGCCGCCACGACACCTTTCGTGCTGTAGCAAGTGCATCGGCGATTCCGCAAGGCCAATCCGCGATCGCGCGGGAACGGGCGGCGGATGCGACGGATGATATTTGTCCGCGATGTTTGCTATGGTCGCGGAAGTTGGAGCCGCGCGGCGGCGCCGATTCGATCACGCGCCCGCGCAGGAGGAACCTCGATGGCCGGACAATCGAAAAGCGCCAATGGCGACGACCAGCGCATCTCGCCGGTAAAATTCGCTCACGCCGTGCTGCGCACCACCCGCTTCAAGGAAATGACCGACTGGTATTGCCTGGTGCTGGGCGCCAAGGTCGTCTATCAGAACGACTTTCTCGCCTTCATGACTTATGACGACGAGCATCACCGGATCGCGATTGCCGCGTTTCCGGGGCTCAACGAGCGGCCGCCGCGCGCCGCCGGGCTCGACCATCTGGCCTACACCTACGCGAGCCTGAGCGATCTGATCGCGACCTACGAACGGCTCAAGGCCGCCGGCGTCACGCCCGCGGTGACGATCAACCACGGCATAACGACCTCGATGTACTATCGCGATCCGGACGGCGGCAAGGTCGAATTGCAGATCGATAATTTCGCCAGCATGGAGCGCATGCGGGACTTCTTTCGCAGCACCGACTTTGCCAACAACCCGATCGGCGTCGACTTCGATCCGGACGATTTGGCGCGCCGCTATCATGCCGGCGAGCCGGACGCCGAACTGACGAAGTACGACGCGGCCAAGGGTTTCAATCGCGCGAGCCTGGCGCGGCTGGGCGAATAGCGCCGCAGGAGAATTCGCAATGAAGCTGGCGACCTTTACGCATGGGGGAATGACGCGCATCGGCGTGGTGGCGGGTGACGCGATGGTCGATTTGGCGGTGGCGGCGCCCGACCTGCCGCGCGAGATGACGGCCTTTCTGGCGGCCGGCGCGCCGGCGCTGGAACGCGCGCGGAATGCGGCCGGCAGCACGCATCGGCTTGACCTGAAGCAGGTCAAGCTCGAAGCGCCGATCATGCATCCAGCGGAGTTTCTCGCGATCGGGCTGAACTATGCCGACCATATCGCCGAGTCGCGGATGGAGCAGCCCAAGTTCCCGCTGTTCTTCAACAAGCAGGCGAGCTGCGTCAACGGCCCGCACGACCCGATTCATCTGCCGCGCGTTTCGACCGCGCTCGATTACGAAGGCGAACTCGGCTTCGTGATCGGCCGGCGCTGCCGCCACGTGCCGCGCGACCGCGCGCGCGAGGTGATTGCCGGCTACGTCGTGGTCAACGACGTGAGCGTGCGCGACTGGCAATTCAAGGCGCAGACCATGACGCTGGGCAAATCGTTCGACACGCACGGGCCGATCGGACCGTGGATCGTGACGCCCGACGAGGTCGGCGATCCGCACACGCTCGAGCTCAAGACCTGGGTCAACGGCGAGTTACGCCAGCATTCCAACACCAAACATCTGGTCTTCGACTGCTATGCGCAGGTCGAGACGCTGTCGACCGTCTTCACGCTCACGCCGGGCATGATCGTCTCGACCGGCACGCCGGCGGGCGTCGCCTTTGCGATGAAGCCACCGCGCTACCTGGTCGCGGGCGACGTTGTGAAAATCGAGATCGAACGGGTGGGCACAATCGAAAATCGCGTGATCGACGAGCCGGCCAATACCGCCGCTATCTGATTACAGGTTGCGCGTGGCGAGAACCTCGCGCGCCGGCGTGCGCGTCTTGCAACTGATACGGCGCGGCGCGTCCAGATAGGTCAGCGCAAAGCCGGTCGCGGTGTACAGCTCGACGATCCGTTCGGTCGCCTGATTGGAGAGGGCGACCGGTCCGCGATGACGCGCGAGCCATCGCGCCAGGCGCACCTGATCGTCCCAGCCGAAATCCTGCTGCGCGTAGCGCGTGAACTCGACGTCGTAGGGCGGATCGGCGTAAACGAAGTCGCCGGGCCGCAGCGCTACGGCGGCAAAATCTCCGCACACAAAGGTCCAGCGCGCAAAGGCCGCACGGTAGGCCGAGAAATCGGTCCGGTAGTTAATCGTCGCATAGCGGCCGAAGGGCACGTTGAACTCGCCGCGGCTGTTGAAGCGGCAGAGCCCGTTGTAACAGGTGCGATTGAGGAAATAGAACAGCCCCGCCGCCTGCGCGGTGTCGGCGCCGCCGTCGGCGATGAGCCGGTTGAAGCACGCGCGATGGCGATAGTAGAGCGCCGCGTCGTTGCGCATCTCGAGGTCGACGCGCAGGCCCGCCCGCAGCCATCGATAGAAGTTGGCGGCGTGCGGACTGATGTCGTTGAGCAGGGCGTGCGCCGGCTGGAGGCCGATCGCGACCGCGAGCCCGCCGCATAGCGGCTCGACCAATCGGCGCCGGCGATGCGGTTCCCACAGGCGCAGCAGATGCGGCACCAGCCAGCGCTTGCCGCCGGCCCATTTCAGCGGCGGCCGCAGACCGTCGAGGTCGGCGGCGATGCCGCGCGCGGAGCGCCGCGCGCGATGGGCCGCTGGGGATACCGCCACGCGTTCAGCTTGATCGGGCGCCGGCGCGGCTGTCAACCGTGCGCAGGGTCCGCGCTACCTGGGCAGGGCGAGCGAGGGCTCGTCGTCGGCCGGGGCGGCTTTGCCCGGTGCCGGGCGAGTCGGCGCGCGCCCCACCCGCACGGGCAGTATGACCATGCTGAAGCCATGCACCTGGAGCCAGTTCTGGACTTCGAGCGCGGTGTGGTTGTGCAGGAAGCGGCTGACGAAGCCGTCGAGCTCGTCGGTAAAGATGAGCTTGCCGGCAAAGAAGACCGATTGGGGAAACTCGTGCGTGACCTCGAGGCACAGGCGATGCAGTTCGAACACCACGTCGGGACCGATGCCGGTGCGCAGCTCGGGATGAAACCCGAGGTCGGCGGCGAACCGGCAGTACTCGACCATGTCGTCGGCGACCTGCTGCTCGAGCAGCCTGACCTCTTCCGGACCTTTCATCAGGCCGGAATCGACCTCGCCGACGCCGACGAAGACCACGTTGCGGAAATGCTGGCCGAATAGCCGCTGGATCGTGGTGAGCGTCGCCAGGCCGAGCCCGTTGAAGCCGTTGACCAGCAGCACGGCGGTCGGCGCGGCCGGATCGCGATCGGCGGGCGCTTTTTCATCGGCGGCGAAGATCTCGGGCAGCACGTCCGCTTCAAGCTGCTCGATCGCCTTGCGCACATACTCGTAGTGGGCATGGACGATCATGCAGATGGCGACCAGGCCGCCGGTCATCGCCACCGTAATCCATCCGCCCTGGTCGAATTTCAAGGTCACCGTCAGCACCAGGATCAGCGCAGTGAAGGTGCAGCCGATGCCGTTGATGGCGAGCTTGCGGATCCATTTGGGCTCGACGTGCCGCGCCTGCCACCAATGCACCGTCATGCCGAGTTGCGATAGCGTGAAGGTCACGAAGACGTTAATCGCATAGAGCACCACGAGCAGGTCAACACTCGCATGCGTGCCCATCAGGATGACCGCCGCCGCCAGACCCATCGCGAGCACGCCGTCCTGCGTGACCAGGCGGGCGCTCAGATTGGAGAAGCGCCGCGGCAGCCAGCGATCGGAAGCCATGGTGGCGAGCACACGCGGCCCGTCGACGAACCCGGTCTGCGCGGCGACGAAGAGCAACGCACCCTCGGTCAGCAGCGTAAAGGTGACGATCGGCTGGCCCAGCGGCAGGCCGAACAGCGTCCAGTGCGACGCCATCTTTTCGAACAGCACGGCGTTGAGGGTCTGGCCGGCATGCGGCCCGACGTTGAAGAGCATGTAGCTGAAGAGGATGCCGCCGGCGACAAAGGCCAGCGACACCGACATATAGAGCATCGTGCGTTTGCCGGTAACCGTGCGCGGCTCGCGCAGAATCGGCAGGCCGTTGCTGACCGCCTCGATTCCGGTATAGGTACCGCCGCCCAGGCTGTAGGCGCGCAGGAAAATCACCGCCAGCGCGAAGAAGCCGATGCTGTGGATGCTCGCGCCGGTGTCGCGCATCGCGGAATGCATCGCGGCCGGAATCACCGGGGCGCGCTCGATTAGCGCGTAGCTGATCAGCCATACGTGGGTGATTACGAAGGCGATGAAGATCGGCAGCAGGGAAAGCACCGACTCCTTGACCCCGCGCAGGTTCATCCCGATCAGGATGATGACCACCAGGATGCAGACCCAGAATTTGTAGGCCAGCCAGGTGGCGGGCATGAAGCTGAAGATCGCGTCGGCGCCGCTGGCGATCGAAATCGAAATGGTCAGCACGTAATCGATGACCAGCGCCGAACCCGAAACCACGCCCGGATAGCGGCCGAGCAACTTGGTCGCGACCAGGTAGCCGCCGCCGCCGGTGGGGAATTCGTCGATGGTCTGCGAGTAGGAGGCCGAGATGATGAAGACCGTCAACGCCATCAGCATGGCCAGAAAGACCGCCATGTACTGATGCGGGCCGAGCGCCAGAAACGCCTCCTCGGGTCCGTAGCACGACGAGCTGAGGCCGTCGGAGCCGAGACCGACCCAGGCCAGAAACGCGACCAGCGAGAGCTGATGGAAGGTCTCGGGATCTTTTACATCGCGCGCAGGTCCGATCAGGATACGGCCTAACGTCCGCTTCTCGCCGTTCGCACCGTGCTCAACTTTCGTACCGTGGTCGCCTTCTGAGGCCATATATGGTTACAGGACTCCGCCTGCGGACAGTCTGAATCGGATCACAGCGCGAGGCGAGAGGGCCATCGCGTGATTCATAAGGGGTACTCCGCGCGTGCCAGGCCCAGCCGGTAGCGCGCGGCGTCGATCAAATTCTGCATCAGGGCAATTACGGTCATCGGACCGGTGCCGCCGGGATTCGGCGTGAGCCATCCGGCAACCGCTTTAACTCCGTCGAAATCGACGTCGCCGGCAAAGCGTCCGGGCCCGACGCGCCGAAAGCCCACATCGATAACGCACGCGCCCGGCTTGATCATGTCGGCGGTGACCAGGAAAGGACGCTCGGTCGGGGTGGCTCCGGCGCATGAAATCACGAGATCGGATTCGCGGCAAATCGCCTCGAGATCGCGCGTATGGCGATGGCACCAGGTGACGGTCGCGTTGCGCAGCCGGCCGCCGATAATCATCGCCATCGGCTTGCCCGCGATATCGCTGCGGCCGATCACCGCCGCGCGCCGCCCATCGATCGGCACCTTGTAGTAATCGAGCAGGGTCAGGACGCCGCGCGGGGTGCACGGGATGAAGCGGCCCCATTGCCCGCGATAAAATCCGCTGACGCTGCCGGCGCCGACCGCGTCGACGTCCTTGGCCGGATCGATTTCGTCGAACAGGCGAAAGGTGTCGACGGCCTCCGGCACCGGCAATTGCAGCAGGATGCCGGTGACCTGGGGATCGGCGTTGAGCCGCGCAATCGTCGCGCGCAGGAATTCTGTCGAGGCCTGGGCCGGCGCGATCGCGGCGAGCGCGCTGATAAAGCCCAATTCTTCGGCCAGGCGGCGCTTGTTGCGCACGTACTGGGTCGAGGCCGGGTCGCCGCCGACCAGGATGGCCGTCAGTGCCGGCGCCACGCCATTGCGCGCGATCAGATCCTGCGCGTGGCGGCGCAGATACGGTTTCAGGAATTCACTGACCTCGCGGCCGTCCATAATCGTGGCTGACATGATTTAGGCGGTGAATATTGGTCTGAACGAGACGCGCGAGGCCGAGAGCAAGTTTAATATCTGAAAAACGCCAGACTGGGTTCGTTGACCAGCTTCGGCTCTGGTAAAACTAGATGGGCTGATGGAACCGGTCAAGCATACACCGATTTGCAATTTGCACGAACGGCTCGGCGCTCGAATGACGGAGTTTGGCGGCTACGAGATGCCGTTGAGTTACGCCGGCATTATCGAGGAGCATCGGGCGGTGCGCGCGGCGGCCGGCCTGTTCGATCTGAGTCACATGGGCGAATTCGAGCTCAACGGGCCTCACGCCCTCGCCCTGCTGGAACGGGCGCTGACCAATTCGGCCGCGCGGATGGTCGACGGGCAGGCCCAATACACCATCATGTGCGCGCCCGACGGCGGCACGATCGACGACCTGATCGTCTACCGCCACGCCCCCGAGCGCTACCTGCTGTGCGTCAATGCGTCGAATATCGCGGCGGACTGGGCGTGGCTCACAAGCCTCAATCGGGCCGGCGCGGAGTTGATCGATCGCAGCGACGAGACCGCGCTGGTGGCAATCCAGGGACCGCGAGCCGCGGCGATATTGGCGCGCATGACGACTTATCCGGTCGCCACGATCGGACGCTTTCGCACCGCGCGCGGCACGGTCGCGGGCATCGAATGCCTGATCGCGCGCACCGGCTATACCGGCGAGGACGGCTTTGAATTGTTCTGTGCGGCGGGCGACGCCGAGCGATTGTTCGCGGCCGCGCTCGAGGTCGGCTCGGCCGACGGTATCGTGCCGTGCGGACTTGGCGCGCGCGATACGCTGCGGATGGAAGCCGGGCTGCCGCTCTACGGCCACGAACTCGACCGGGCGACCTCGCCGCTTCAGGCGGGCCTCAAGAGCTTCATCCGATTCGGCCGCGACTTTATCGGCGAGCCCGCGCTGGCCGCGCAGCGCGACGGCGGCGCCGGCAAGCGTCTGGCGGGAATCCGCACGGCCGACGGCCGCAGTATCGCGCGCCAGGGCTACCCGATCCATCATGGCGGCCGCGCGGTCGGCGTGATCACCAGCGGTACCTTTGCGCCGAGTTTCGCCCGGCCGCTCGCGATGGCCTATCTCGACAGCGCAGCCGAACTGCCCGCGGGCGCGATGGTCGAGGTCGCGATTCGCACACGGATGGTCGCGGCCGAGGTCATCACCCTGCCATTCTATCGTCGACTGGCCAGCGTCTGAGCCGATCGGCGGTGCGCGAACTGAAGTACGAGGAAAGCTGAATCAAATGAGATTTCTTCCCCACACGGAGACCGACGTCGCGGCGATGCTGGCGGCGCTCGGCGTGGCGCATCTAGACGACCTGATCGCGCACGTACCGGCCGGACTGCGCGCGCGCGCGGCGATCCGGCTGGAGGCCGGCCGCACCGAGGCCGAAGTGGCGGCGGAACTGATCGCACTGGCCGGGCAAAATCGCGCCGCCGGCGAATGCGTGAGCTTTCTGGGCGGCGGCTACTATCGCCATTACGTGCCGGCCGCCGTCCGCGCGATCACCGCGCGCGCCGAATTCGCCACCAGCTACACGCCCTATCAGCCCGAGGCGAGCCAGGGCACCACGCAGGCGATCTTCGAGTTCCAGACGCTGATCACGCAACTGACCGGACTCGAGGTCGCCAACGCGAGCATGTACGACGGCGCGTCGGCGGCGGCCGAGGCGGTCCTGATGGCCCATCGGGTGCTGCCCAAACGCGCCGTCGCGGCGGTCTCGCGCGCGCTATGGCCCGACTACCGCGCGACGATTCGTACCTACCTCAGCGCGCTCGGCGAATTCGAGCTGGTCGAAGTACCGATCGACGCGGCCACTGGCGCAACCGACCTGGGCGCGCTCGAACGGATCTGCGGCGATCGATTACTGTGCACGGTCACCGGCTATCCCAACGCATTCGGCGTGATCGAGCCGCTCGGCCAAATCGCCGCGATGGCGCATCGCGCGGGCGCGCTGGCGATCGCGGTCACCGCCGAACCGCTCGCGCTCGGCCTGCTCAAGGCGCCGGGCGCGCTCGGCGCGGATATCGCCGTTGGCGAGGGTCAGAGCTTCGGGATGCCGGTGCAATTCGGCGGACCGGGTGTCGGGTTTCTGGCCGCGCATGCGGCGCAGGTGCGGCAGATGCCGGGGCGGCTGGTCGGACAGACCCGCGACAGCGCCGGGCGCCGTGCCTTTTGCCTAACGCTGGCCACGCGCGAGCAGCATATCCGGCGCGAACGGGCGACCTCGAACATCTGCACGAACCATTCGCTGTGCGCGCTGGCGGCGACCGCCTACCTGTCACTGATGGGCCGGTGCGGACTGCGCGAGCTGGCCGGGCGCAATGTCGAATTGGCACATGACGCACTGGCGATGCTCGAGGCGGCGGGGCTGCGGCGGCGCTTCAGCGGCGCGTTCTTCAACGAGTTCACGATTGCGCACGACGATCCGGCGCGCGTGCTGGCCGCTGCCGCCGAGCATGGCGTGCTCGCCGGATGGGCGCTCGGGCACGACTATCCCGAGCTCGGCGACGGCATTCTGATCGCCGTCACCGAACTGAATTCGGCAAGCGATCTCGAACGGCTGTGCGCAACTCTCGCCGGAGCACGCTGATGACGGAGGCGAAGAAGCTCACGCCGGCGGGGGCGCCGAAGACGCCGATCGCGAGCCCCGACAGCGCCGCGGTCGCGCTGATCTTCGAGGAGTCGGCGCCGGGCCGGCGCGGTATCGATCTGCGCGGCGGCGCGGCCAGTGCCGAGCGCGCGGCCGCGATCTTGGGCGCGGATCTGTGCCGTGACGATCTCGAGGGTTTTCCCGAAGTGAGCGAGCCGCAGGCGCTGCGCCATTTCCTGCGCCTGTCGCAACTGAACTTCGGACAGGCGATGCAGTTCTATCCGCTGGGCTCCTGCACCATGAAGTACAACCCGGTGCTCAATGACGAGATGGCGGCGCTGCCCGGCTTCGCCACGCTCCACCCGCTGACGCCCACCGCGATGGCGCAGGGCGCGCTCGAACTGATGGTGCGGCTCGAGGCGGCGCTGGCGGAAATCTCCGGGATGGACGCGGTCTCGCTGCAGCCCGCGGCAGGCGCGCAGGGCGAACTGGCCGGGCTGCTGATGATTCGCGCGTGGGAGGCGCGGCGCGGCGGCGTGCGGCGCAAGGTGATCATTCCGGATACCGCGCACGGCACCAATCCGGCGAGTTGCGCGCTGGCCGGCTTCGAGGTGGTGGTCGCGAAATCGAACCGGCGCGGCTACCTCGAGGCGCGCGAAATCCAGCGCCTGCTGAACGACGACACCGCCGCGCTGATGGTCACGAATCCCAACACCATGGGCATCTTCGAGCCGGAGATCGAGGAGATTGCGGCGGCGCTGCACACGCGCGGCGCCCTGCTCTATCTCGACGGCGCCAATCTCAATGCGCTGCTCGGCGTCGCCAAACCGGGCGACATGGGCGCCGACATCGTCCATATCAACCTGCACAAGACCTTCTCGACGCCGCACGGCGGCGGCGGCCCGGGTGCCGGTCCGGTGGCGGTCAAGCGGCATCTGGAGCCGTTCCTGCCCACGCCGCGGATTGTGCGGCGCGACGGCGCGTGGGACTTCAACTCCGATCGCCCCGACTCGATCGGCCGGCTGCGATCGTTCTACGGCAACTTCGGGATGCTGGTGCGGGCCTACGCCTATATCATCGCGATGGGCGGCGACGGACTGGCCGAGGCGAGCCGGCTCGCGATCCTGGGCGCGGCCTACGTGCGCAAGCGCCTGGCCGAGCGCTATCCGAGCGCGTCGGCCGCGCCGGCGATGCACGAATGCGTGCTGACCCACGATCTCGAACAGCGCACCGGCGTGACCACGCTGGATATCGCCAAGCGCCTGCTCGACTTCGGCTTTCATCCGCCGACGATTTACTTTCCGCTGGTCGTGCCGGGCGCGCTGATGATCGAACCAACCGAAACCGAAAGCCGCGAGACGCTCGATCGCTTTATCGCCGCGATGGAGCAGATTTATGATGAGGCGATCGCCGATCCGGCGACCGTTAAGCGCGCACCGCGGACCCTGCGCCTGGGGCGCATCGACGAAGTCACGGCGGCGCGACGGCCGATCCTGCGCTGGGAAAAGAGCGGCTAGCGAGGCGTCCCGCAAATAACTTGACGAAGACTCCGCACGGATCGGGATTCTTCGCTGCGCTCAGAATGACAAGAAGTGCCCATTATTGCTGTCATTCTGAGCGCAGCGAAGAATCCCGTGCGGGTATAACCTTGGTAAACTTATTAATGGGACGCCACACTAGCGAGGCGCCGGCGACATCCGCAACAGGCGCAACGCGCGGGCATAATCCTCGGCCGTGTTGACGTTGAGGAGACTCAGCAGATCGGGGTCGAGTCGCCGCATCTCGATCGCGGTGACCCGCCGCACATCGATCCGATCGGCGATTGCGCCAAGCCGCCGCTCGTCTCCCGCGGTCATCGCAGCCAGCGCCGCGCTACACGGCGCGCGCCGGTAGACCGCGTGCAGCGGCTGCAGGCGGCCATCCACCTCGGGCATCACGGCGTCGTGCGATCCGATCATCGCGCACAGCGCGCGCGCGACGCCGGCGTTGAGCAGCGGCAAATCGCACGAGCAGGCGAAGGCGATTTCGCCGCGCGCATGGGCGAGCCCCCGGCCCAGCGCCACGGCGGGACCCGCGTAGGCGACGGCGTCGCGCACCAACTCCGCGTGCGGCCACGCCGCGAGCAGGTGGTCGATTGAGAATAGTTCGTCGGCAGCCGGCGCGGCGACCACGATAACCTGGGCGAAGGCGCCGCCCAGCTCAGCAATCAGGCGCTCGATAATGGTCGCCCGGCCAAATGGCAAAGTCGCCTTGGGCAGACCCATACGGGAGCTTTTTCCGCCGGCCAGAATTATCGCGCTCGCGGAAATCGTCATCGAAGCCACTTCGGTGTTCTGAAAGCTCGGCGCGCTTACCCCTGCGCCGATCGCGAGGCGGCGCGGTGGGCCGCGAGCTCCGCCAACGTCACGCAGACCGTCCGCTCATGATAGAGCACGCCTAAATGGCCGGTGTTACGCAGCACGATCATTCGCTTGAACATTCCGTGAGGAAAGCGGTCGCCGCGCGGCGGCGGCACGATCGGATCTTCGGCGCCGAAGATCGCCACTTCCGACGGGCTGTGACATTCGGCGGCGTAGGGCGAGCCGATCGTCACCAATGATCGAACGCCGCCGTTGGCCGATCGCGCGGCCGCCATCCGCGCGATCGGCCCGCCGAGGCTGCGGCCGATGAGATGCACGCCCGCGCCGCCGTCGGCCTGCGCGCCCATCTCGGCCATCTGCGCGGCCGACACCTCCAGTGCCTGGCGCGCTGGATACTCGAAGAAGCCGAGCGTATCGAAACCGGCGAGCCTGAGGGCGAGTGCGAAGGCGAGCAGATTCGTGCGATCGCCGTCCAGGCCGTGCGCGAGAATCACGGTGTCGCGGGAGCGCCGCCAGCCGCGCGGAAATTGCAGGCGGGTGAGCACCTCGAGCGGATAAGAGGCCAGGAGCATCCCGGCCGCCGCAATTTCGCGCGCGGAAGTAATCGGGTTCATCGATAGTGCGGATTCTAATTGCGCGGCGGCGCGGCCGCCAACGGTCAGGCGTTGTGAGCTTGGCGCCCGGATTCGGCGCTTGACGCCGGCTAGTCCATCGAATGGGCGAGGCGCCGTCCACAGGTCGCATCAGCGATTCAAAAAATTCTCGAAGGTCTTGGTAAGTGCTCATGGATATACTTGAGTAGCGCTAGCCGATCTCAATAGTATCTCGGCTTGACGTGGGCTCGAAATCGAGGTTCGGAACTTTATAGGTGATTCAATTCGGATCGACGGAGGAGGTTATCGGGGATGGTTAATTTGAAGCGGATTGGTCTGAGTGCGCTGCTGGCGGGATCTCTGCTGGCGGTTTCTGGATGCGGCGGAGACAGCGGTGGTGGTCCCACGGTCGTGGTTCATCCAAAACCACACTCGACGACGGCGCCAGGCTCAGGCGTGTTCGCGGTCGATTGCAACCGCAAGCTGACCTACATACCGCTGGACACCGGCGACGTTAACGGCAATGGGCAGGTTACGGTGATCAACCTGGGCGTGGATCCGGATGTCTCAGATCCGCGGTTGACAACGATCTCGCTCACCCACAAGGACTTTCCGTTGGGCACCGCGCTCGACAACGACCATTCGCTGATCATCGTGGTCAGCGGCCAGACCTCGGGGCAGGACGGCTCGGTCGATCTGATCGACGAGACCACCAACCACCTGGTGGCCGGTTCACCCTTTCCCTTCCCGACCGGCAGCCAGTCGGGTTATTTCGGCCAAGTTCTGTACGATCCGACGACCCATCTGGCGGTCATCGCAACCTGCGACAGCGCGACCTGCTCGAGCGGTAACGCGCTCACGGGATTCGTGACCTTTGACCCCATCACCCACGTCTTCGGCACGATCATTCCGGCGAATTACCCCGAAGCGTTTGCGCTCAACGATAAAACCGGCGTCGTGATCGACGGCAGCGACGACGATAACACGGGCGCGATTGGCGCCACCGATCTCGCCGGCGGCCGTACCTGCACGTTGTCCGATACGAATATCGATAGCGACAACGACGGTTCCTCGCTCGACAACACCACCAACATCGCGGTCGTGAGTAACGAAGCCAACAACGCCACGGTGATTAACCTCAACGGGTCGTTATTCGCGCCGGCCAGCGGCACGCCATGCACATTGAATGAGGGCGGCACGCCACCCAACTCGGTATTGGTCAGCGGACTGCCGTCGGAGACGGCGGGATCGGCGGTCGATGCTGCCAACCATTGGGCATTCCTGATCTCGGACGGATCGAACGGCATGGCGCTGCTGACCCTGCCAACCTCGCCGGTGGTCCAACTGGTCAGCGGCGATATCACCGCGACCTCGTCGACGTTCCCGGTGGATCCGTCGGACAATACCTGGGGCACCAAGGGCGACCCCTACGCCGTCGCGGTCGGCAATTGCGCCACCATGCCGCACAAGGGATTTGCGGTTAACTCCTCCTTCACGTACCTCGCCGAGGTGGATCTGCCGACCCTGCTGAGCAGCCCGGGTGTCATCCCGACGGCTCCTCCGGCGGGTCATTGCGCGGGCACTACGTCGACCACGTTCCAGTGCGACAACGGCAACGGCGTGATCTTCTTCCCGCTGCCGGGCGTACTCTAGAACCGGGCCTGGGGCGGCACGCGGGTAAATCCGACGCCGCCGACGATCGCACACGCCGCGCCCCGCGCGTCCCGACGGACGCGCGGGGCGCGCGCCTATTCGGCGACCTCGTGGATCATGCACGGCCGGCGGCGGCAGCATTGGCGGCCGGTCCGCCGCGGCACCGCCGGGATGCGCTTTTGCGGCGCCGCGCGCGGCTGGCTATCCTGATGCGTTGAACGGCGCATAGCATCGTGGCGATCAAGCAATCACCCCTGATTACGCAGTACCTCAGCGTCAAGGCGAGTGTGCCGGACGCGATTCTGTTTTTTCGCCTCGGCGATTTCTACGAAATGTTCTTCGAGGACGCCGAGACCGGCGCGCGCATCCTGGAGATTCAGCTCACCTCGCGGTCCAAGGACGGCGTGCCGCTGTGCGGCGTCCCCTACCATTCGGCGGAGCCATACATCGCGAAGCTGCTCAAGGCGGGCCTCAAGGTCGCCATCTGCGAACAGGCGGCGCCCGCGCATGCGGCCGGCGGATCGAGCGGCAAGGGCGGCGCGTTTCAATCCGCGACGCCGGCCGGGACGCGCGCGGCGCCCGGGCGCGGCCTGATGGCGCGGCAGATCGTGCGCGTGATTACTCCTGGCACGGTCGGCGAGGAAATGGTCCTGGTCGCCGGCGAAAAGAATTTCCTGCTCGCCGCTACACCGGCCGGCGACGGCTTCGCGCTGGCGGCGATCGATATTTCGACCGGCGAGTTCATCGCCACGCGCATCGCCACCGTCGCCGCGCTGAAGGAGGAGATCGCGCGCATCGCGCCGCGCGAGATTATCGCGCCGGGCGGCGCTGCCGGGATCGGCGCGATCGCCGCGGATCTGCGCTGTCCGATGAGCGAAATCGATGCCGCACAATTTGATCCCGCGGCGGCACGCGCGGCGATCGCGACGCGCTTTGGCGATAGCGCCGGACCCGCGCAAGACGACGGCACGCGCGGCGGTGCCTCCGACGCCGCAACGAGCGGCGATGCTTCCAAAGACCGCGTACTCGAGGACGCCGCGGACGGCGGCATGATCGATGACGGCCTCGCCGCGGCGGCCGGCGCCGCACTCGCCTATGTCGAGCGCAATTTCGGCCTCGACCTCGCCCATCTGCGCGCCCCTCGGGTCTACCGCGCGGCCGAGTTCATGCTGGTCGACGAAGTCAGCCGCCGCCATCTCGAACTGGTCGCGTCGAGCGACGGGACGCGCGGCGGCTCGCTGCTCGCGGTGCTCGACGAAACCATCACGCCGATTGGTGCGCGGACGCTCGCCACGTGGATCGTCTATCCGCTGCTCGCCCTGGAGCGGATTAGCGCGCGCCACGACGCGGTCGAGGAATTGTTCGAGGCGGATCTCGGCGGCACGGTGGCGCAGGCACTGCGCGAGATTGGCGACCTGGAGCGGCTGGCCGGGCGCATCGGGAGCCTGCGCGCGAGCCCGCGCGACGCGCCGCGGCTGAGCCACGCGCTGGTCGCGGTGGCGACGCTGCGCGGCGCGATAAGCGCCAGCCGCAGTGAGCTGCTGCGGTCGATCGCGGCGCGGCTCAGCCCGATGCCCGCGATCGTCGCCCAGATCGACGCGACTATCGGTGACGAGCCGCCGGTCAATCCGCGCGACGGCAACACGATCCGTACCGGCTTCAGTGCCGAAGTTGACGAGCTGCGGGCGCTCGCCCTGGACGCACGCGGCGTGATCGCGCGGCTCGAGACGGCCGAACGCGAGCGCACGCATATCCCGAGCCTGAAGGTCCGCTACAACCAGATTTTCGGCTACTACCTCGAGGTGACCAAGACCCATCTCGAGCGCGTGCCGGCCGACTTCGAGCGCAAGCAGACGCTGGTCGGCGCCGAGCGCTTTACCACGCCGGCGCTCAAGGAACTCGAGCGCAAGATTTTGGGCGCGGAGGCGAGCCTGCGCGAACTCGAGATGCAGCTCTTTGCCCGGCTGGTGCGCGAGCTGGCGGCCGCGGCCGCGGCGATCCGCGAGACCGCCGCAGCGGTCGGCGAATTCGACGCCTTGCGCTCCCTGGCCGCGGTCGCCCGGCGGCGCGGCTACGTGCGGCCGGCGATGAACTCCGGCGTGGCGCTTAAAATCCGCGACGGCCGCCATCCGGTGCTCGAAGCGGGCATGAAGCCCGGCGAGTTTGTGCCCAACGACCTCGACGCGGACCCCGCCGAGCGCCAGCTTTTGCTGATTACCGGACCCAACATGGCAGGCAAATCGACCTACCTGCGCCAGGTCGCCCTGATCGCGATCATGGCGCAGATGGGCGGCTTCGTGCCGGCCACCGAGGCCGCCCTGGGACTCACCGATCGCGTGCTGACGCGCATCGGCGCGCGCGACGATCTGCGGCGCGGCGAGTCGACCTTCATGGTCGAGATGCGCGAGAGCGCGCGGCTGCTCGAGGGATTGAGCGCGCGCAGCCTGCTGCTGCTCGACGAGGTCGGCCGCGGCACCAGCACCTTCGACGGCCTGGCGATCGCCTGGGCGGTCGCCGAATATCTGCACGACGCGACCCGGGCGAAAGTGCTCTTCGCGACCCACTTCCACGAGCTGACCGAGCTTGCACGCGATCGTCCACGGGTCAAGAATCTCAGCATGGCGGTGCGCGAATGGGCCGGTGAAGTGCTCTTTTTGCGCCGCGTCATCGAGGAGCCGGCCAGCCGCAGCTACGGTATCGAGGTGGCGCGCCTGGCCGGTCTGCCCGCGAGCATCATCGTGCGCGCGCGCGAAATTCTGCACAATCTCGAACAGGGCGAATTCGACGAGTCGGGCGCGGCGCGGCGCGCCCGCGGCGATAGCCACGGCGTCTCCGGAACCGCGCAGATGGATCTTTTCGCCTCGGCCGAGGGCCGCGTGCTCGACGAAATGCGCGGCCTGGAAGTCGATCGGATGACGCCGGTCGAGGCGCTCAATGCGCTGGCGCGGATGGCGGCGCGGCTGCGCGGCGGGGACTGAGCTGGCGCGTGGCTATGGTGAGAGCCGCGGCGATCGCAATCGCGCTGACCATCGCGACGGTGATCGCGCGTGGCGCGCCGGCCCATGCGGCAACGATTACCGGTGCGACGATCGAACGGCAGGGCGCGGTCGTGGAGTTGCAATTCGCGGTGCATGGGCGCGGCCTCGGATGGCATCTGAGCGCCCACGGCCAGCAATTGTGGATCGACCTTGAGCACGTCCGCATGCTAATCCCGGCGCGTCCGTTGGGCGGGCGGGAGCAGAACCCCATCACTAGCGTTGAATCGATCGACGATGGCGCGGGCACCGCGCGGATCGTGGTCGAGGTCACCGGCCGTACCGATTACGCGATCGGCCGGTTCGCCCATCGGCTGATCCTGCGGCTGGCGCCGGCGGGCGCGGCGCCGGACTTGGCCGCGCTGCTGCTGAGGCGCATGGAGCATGTGCGTGCGCCGGGGGCGGGTTCTCCGCCGGCCGTAGAGGCCCGCAACCGCGTCGCCGCGGCCTATCCGAATTCGCTGCGGCGCGCGGCACCGGCGAAGACGCCGCCAGCAGCCGCCGCCGATGCGGCCGAGACGGCGCGCGGCACACGTCCGCTGGTAGTGATCGACGCCGGCCATGGCGGCCACGATCCGGGCACCGAGGCGGCCGGCGAGGTCGCCGAAAAGGATCTCGCCCTGGCGATCGCGATGCGCGTGGCGCGGGCGCTGGTGGCGCGCGGCGTCGACGCCCGCCTGACCCGCGCGAGCGACCTGTTTCTCACGCTGGCCGAGCGCACGCAGATGGCCAATCGCGCGGGCGCCGACCTGTTCGTCTCGATCCATCTGAATTCGAGCCCCGACGCCGCAGCGAGCGGCATCGAAACCTATTACCTCAACAACACCACCGACCGCGCGACGATCCGGCTGGCGCGCATGGAAAACGGTGTGTCCGGCGGCTATGGTGCGGAGGGCGAGCCCAACCTAAACTACATCCTGACCGACATGCGCCAGCAGTATAAGGCCAACGAATCGGCGTCGCTGGCGCGGATGATTGAGGCCGAGACGGTCGCGGATATCGACGCCTCGATGGGACTTAAGGTGAATGAACTTGGAGCAATGCAGGGGCCATTTTACGTGCTGGTGGGCGCGTTAATGCCGTCGGTGCTGATCGAGTGCGGCTTTCTGTCGGACCCCGACGAGGCGCGCCTGCTCGAGTCCACGCAATATCAGCAGGCGCTGGCTGACGGCGTCGCGCGTGCCGTGGTCCATTACTTCAACGCCGACGCCGCGGTGGGCAACCTGTGAACCTGATCGCCGACGATGGTGCGAGCGCCAATCCACCAACCGGTGAAATCCTCGGGCGGGCGGAGCTGGCGGCCGAATTTGAGCGCACGCGCAAGCCCGGCGTGATCGCGCGCGCGCATCTGGAGACGGCGCGCACGGTGCTGTTCGAGCGCCATCTCGGCGGCGCCGGCGGTCTCGAGATCGTCCGCGCGCTGACCGCGGCGGTCGACGATCTGATGCGCGCGCTCTTTACCTGGGCCGACGCCGAACACGGGCACCGCTTCTCGCGCCTGAACCAGCGCCTGGCGATTGTCGCGCGCGGCGGCTACGGGCGCCGCGAGCTCAACCCGTACTCGGATATCGATCTGCTGTTCCTGCACGACTACAAGCCCGGCCCCTACACGGAGATCGTCACCGAGATAATCCTGCACGCGCTGTGGGACGCCGGGCTGGCGGTCGGCTACTCGGTGCGTAACGCGGCCGAATGCGTCAAGATGGCGGCGGCCGATCTCAAGGAGAAGACCGCGATTCTCGACGCGCGCTATCTGGCCGGCGACGAAACGCTCAACTCGCAGCTCGAAAAGCTGCTGGTCAGCGACGTGCTCAATCGCGACCAGCGCGGCTTCTTCAACGCCAAGCTCGCCGAGAGCCGCAAGCGCCACAAGCAATACGGCGAATCGATCTATCTGCTCGAGCCGCAACTGAAAGAGGGCGAAGGCGGGCTGCGCGATTTGCATACCGCGATGTGGCTGGCCAAGTTCAAGTACCGCATTCATTCGCTCGAAGAGCTGGTGCAAAAGGCCGTGATCACCGAGGCCGAACTGGCCGAAGTCGCGCTCGCGCACGACTTCCTGCTGCGCGTGCGCAATTCGCTGCACTTCCTGAGCCGGCGCCATACCGACCAGCTCACGTTTGAATTCCAGGAGCAGATTGCGCCGATGCTCGGCTTCAACGCGTCCGACGGCGCGGGCGCCAGCGCCAACCTGATGCGCGCATACTACCAGCAGGCGAGCACGATTCTGCGCTTTTCCGAAGGGCTGATCGCGCGGGTGACCGAGGAGATGGCGCCGGCGCGCTTTCTGCGCCGCAACACCAGCCGCCAAATCCGCCCGGGCGTGCTCATCCAGGGCAACGTGCTGGCGATCGCGAGCAATGATTTTTTCGTCCGCGCGCCGCTCAACCTGATCACGATCTTCGCCGATTGCCAGGTCCATGGCGTGGAGCTGTCAGGCAGCGCGTATCAGCTGGTGCGCGACAACCTGGGGCTGATCGACGACGCGATGCGCAACGATCCGCAGACCGGCATGGCCCTGATGGGTGTGCTGAGCGGACGCCAGCGGGTGGCCGAAACGCTCGAGGCGATGCATCGCGCGGGCGTGCTCGGCGCGCTTATCCCGGAGTTCGGCAATCTGTATGCGCGGGTGCTGCACGACCTCTACCACATCTACACCGTCGACCGTCATTCGCTGGCCGCGGTGCGCGAACTCGAGCGCCTGCGCGCGGGCGAATTCAAGGACAGCAATTCGCTGCTGACCGAAGTCGCCCGCGAGCATCCGGCACTGCCGACGGTCTTTCTCGCCCTGCTGCTCCACGATATCGGCAAGGGCCACGGCCACGACCATCATGAGCGCGGCGCGCTGCTCACGCTGGCGGTATGCGCGCGGATGGCGCTCGATGCGGAGGAGACCGACCTCGTAGTCTACCTGGTGCGCGAACATCTGATGATGTCGCAGGTGGCGCAAAAGGGCGACATCGACAATCCCGGCACGGTCGACGATTTCGTGCGCGCGGTCGGCTCGATCGATCGGCTCAAGTCGCTCTACCTGCTGACCTTCGCCGACATGCGCGCGGTCGCCCCCAATGTCTACAACAACTGGCGCGACATGCTGCTGGGCGATCTCTACATGCGCGCGCTCAAGGTGCTCGAACATGGCGGGCACGAAGCCGCCGATCCAGCGCGGCGCCTCGCGCTGGTCAAGGCGGCGGTCAAGGATCAACTCGAAGCGGCCCATGCGCCGCCGGTCGCGCTGGCGGAATTTCTCCAACTGATGCCCGACCGCTATTTCCTGACTGTGCCGGAGGGCGACATCAAGCTGCATTTCGAGCTGATGCGCGCGATCGATGAGCGGCCGCTGGTCTGCCGCCATCGCCATTTTCCGGAGCTTGAGTTCAGCGAGTTCATCGTCGTGACGCATGACGAGCCGGGCCTGTTCTCGAAGATTGCCGGCGTGCTCACGGCGAATAATCTGAACATCCTTTCGGCGCGCATCACCACGCGGGCCGACAGCGTCGCGCTCGATGTGTTTCGCGTGTCGCATCTGGGCGGCGCCGGCGCGATTGCGATGGACGAGGAGCGCTGGTCGCGGGTCGAGCGCGACCTTGAGCGCGTGCTGCTCGGCGAGCAGGACATCGCGGCGCTGGTGGCCGAGGCGCAGCGCGCGCGCTTTGGTGCGCGCCGCTTCGTGCGCCGCGTGGTGACCGAGGTCAATATCGACAATCGCAGCTCCGAGGAATTCACGGTGGTCGACGTGTTCACGCAGGACCGCGTCGGACTGCTCTTTGCGATCACCCATACGCTGTACCGCCTGGGTCTCGTGATCCATCTGGCGCGTATTTCGACCAACGCCGATCAGGCACTCGACGTCTTTTACGTGTGCGACGTCAACGGCAATAAACTCACCGATCTCGAACCGATGCGCACGCTGCGCGCCGCGCTGATCGATCAACTCGACGCGCGTCCCGACTCGGCTCCGGCCATCGGCGCGGCCGGCTGATCGCGATGGCCCGTGCGGTGGATGAAGCGGTGGCGGTGGGGAACCTCTGCACAAGTCAGGTTGTCATTCTGAACGGAGTCCGCGACGTGAAGAATCCCGGGATTCTTCGCTGCGCTCAGAATGACACAATGGGCCTTGTGCAGAGATTCCCTGACGATGTGCGCGAGGCAGATTGGGACGGCCTGATCGAACGCCATCTGGCGCGCCAGGCGGTCGAGCGCGGCCTCAGCCGCAATTCGCTCGAGGCGTACGGCGGCGACCTGCGCGACTTTCAGGACTTCTGCCGCGCCGCGGCGACGCCGCCCCAGGCGCTCGACGCCGCCACACTGACCGCCTGGCTCGAGCGCCTGGCCGACCGCGGCTATCGCGTGACCAGCCAGCGCCGCCATCTCGCGGCGGTGCGCGGGCTTATCCGCGAGATGCTCGAACTCAAAATTATCGAGCGCGACCCGGCCCTCGCGCTCAAGCTCCGGCCCCATCCGCGCGCCCTGCCGCGCACGCTCGGCCGCGCCGACGTAGAGGCCTTGCTCGCGGCGATCGCCGGCACGACGCTGCGCGCCCGGCGCGACCGCGCGATGCTCGAACTGGCCTACGGATGCGGTCTCAGGGTCTCGGAACTGGTCGGGCTCAGCTTCAGCCAGGTCAATCTTGAAGCCGGCGTCGTCGTGGTCATCGGCAAGGGCAACAAGGAGCGCATCGTGCCGATCGGCGGCGCGGCGCGGCGCGCGCTCAAGGCCTATCTGGCCGCGCGGCACAAGGCGGCGCTGGAGCAGAGCACGCCCGACGGCAAAATGCGCAAGCGCGCCGGCCTCGCCGCCATCCGGCCGACCTCGGCAATCTTTATCAGCCGGCTCGGCCGCGCGATGACCCGGCAGGGCTTCTTCAAGGCGCTCAAGGGCTGGGCCGCGTCCGATCCGCGCCTGGCCTGGGTCAGTCCGCATACGCTGCGCCATTGCTTTGCGACTCACCTGGTCGAGGGCGGCGCCGACTTGCGCGCGGTGCAGGAGATGCTCGGCCACAGCGATATTTCGACGACGCAAATCTACACGCATCTGTCGCGCGGCCATCTGCGCAAGGTCCACCGCACGTTCCATCCGCGGGCCCGCCGATCCGCGGCCGCGCCGGTGAAGACGCGTGCGCCGATCGAGACGGCCGACTGAGATGGGCAAGATCGCGAGCTTCATGCCGCAATTGTTGATCTGGGCGGTGCCGACGATCTTCGCGATCGTCGCGCACGAGGTGATGCATGGCGTGACGGCGCGTATGCTCGGCGACGACACGGCGGCGCGCGCCGGACGCCTCACGCTCAATCCGATCTCGCACATCGACCCGTTCGGCACGATTATCCTGCCGGGCCTGCTGCTGTTTTCCCATCTGCCGGTGTTTGGCTACGCGCGGCCGGTGCCGGTAAATTTCAGCCGCCTGCGCGATCCGCGCCGCGGCATGATCCTGGTGGCCGCCGCCGGTCCGCTGACCAATCTTGCACTCGCCGTGCTGAGCGCCGTCGCGATGCACCTGTGCGAGCCCTTCATCAACGGCCCGTGGGGCGCGGAGATCGCCTACCCGCTTGCTCTGATGCTGCGTGCGTCGGTGATCGTCAACATCATGCTGGCGGTCTTCAACCTGTTTCCGCTGCTGCCGCTCGACGGCGGCCGGGTGCTCGCCGGACTGCTGCCGCGGCCGCTGGCGATGCGCTTTGCGAGGCTCGAGCGCTTCGGATTTCTGATACTGTTGGTGCTGCTCTACACGAACTGGGTGGGCGTGGTGATCGACCCGATAATCAACGCAATCGCGCGGGTGCTGCTATGAGCGACGAAGGTGCGCCGGCCGGGTTTGACGGCGGCGGTGTGCGTTTTCGCCTGCCGATTTACGAGGGGCCGCTCGACCTCCTGCTGCATCTGGTCAAGCGCGCCGAACTGTCCGCGCAGGACGTCACCACGCGGATCATCACGGAGCAGTATCTCGAACATCTCAACCTGATGGAGCAGCTCAATCTCGATGTCGCGGGCGAGTACCTGGTGATGGCGGCGACGCTGCTGCTGATCAAGTCGTTCGCCCTGCTACCCCATCCGCAGATCGACGACACCGACGAGGGCGACGAACTCAAACGCGACCTGGTCGAACGGCTGCTCGAGTACCAGCGCTATCGCGAAGCGGCGGCCAAGCTCGGCGAACGCCCGCTGCTCGGCCGCGACGTGTTCGCCGCGCCGCGCCAGGCGGCGCCCGCCGAGACCGCGGCGTCGGCGCCCTACGCGGTTTCGATCTTCGACCTGGTCAGCGCGATGGCGGCGGTGCTCAAGCGGCTGGGCGATCGCACGCCGCGGCGGATCGAGCTGCGCGACATCCCGGTGGCGCATTGCATCCCGCGCATCCTGGCCGCGATCGGCGGCAGCGACCGGATCGAGTTCATCGCGCTGTTCGACGATCTGGCCGATCGTCAGCTGATCATCGCGACCTTCATGGCGTTGCTCGAATTGATCCGGCGCGGCGCGGTGCATGCGTGGCAGGACGAGCGGCACGGACCGATCATGCTGGGCCGCGGCGAGCGCTACACCGAGCCGCATCCCGCGGCGGATGTGGCGGATGGAGCGGACGAAGCGCCTGGCGCGGACGGCGGCGACGATGATCGCGGAGGGGAGGAGCGCGGCGCTTAAGTCGCGCGCGCGAATACTGGTGGAAGAAGAACACCTCAAGGCAATTCTCGAAAGCCTGCTCTTTGCGGCGGGCGAACCGGTCGCGCTGGCGCAACTGGTCTCGGCGATCGAATCGGTGCCGCGCGAGGAGATTCGCAATGCGCTCGGCGCGATGATCGCGGCCGGCAACGCGGGCGGGCGCGGCTGCGTGCTCGAGGAGGTCGCCGGCGGCTACCAGTTGCGCACCCCGCGCGAGCACGCCGCGTACGTGCGCCGGCTGCTCGCCTCCAAGCCGCCGCGGCTTAGCCGGCCGCTGCTCGAAACCGTCGCGATTATCGCCTATCGCCAGCCGATCACGCGGCCGGAAATCGAGCTGCTGCGCGGCGTCGATTGCGGCGGCGTGCTGGACACCCTGACCGAACGCAACCTGGTCAAAATCGAGGGCCGCAAAGAAGCCCCCGGGCGTCCGCTGATGTACGCGACGACGCCCGAATTTCTTGAACTCTTCGGACTGAAAGATCTCGCCAGCCTGCCCGACCTCGCCGAGTTGCGCGCGGTCGAAGTGGCGCGCGACGATCCGGATCGAATGCCCGACGGCAACGGCCATCCGCCGGACGAATCCACCGCGCCGGACGAATCCGCGGGCCTGGCGGGCGAAGCGGACGGTCCGGTGGGCAAAGTGGAAGAGTTGGCAATTGACGCAGCCGCCGAGCGCGCCGCCGAATCGGCCGCCGACGCGGCGAGTGAAGCTGCGCCGTTTGACGCGGAGCAGTCGGCCCAAGAGGCGCACGGCCCCGATGACCATCACGCCACCGAGGTCGTCGAGCCGCTCGCGGAATCCGAATGCGCCGCCGACTTCGTGGACGAAGCCGAAGCGCCAGGCGAAGCCAATTTCACCAGCGAGCCCGAATCCACGAGCGAAGTCCAATTCGCGCCCGCCGATACCGCGGAGCCGGATCAGATTGACCCCGCCGAGCCGACCGAATCCGACGATCAGGATTAGCGCGGCGACACGCCCGGCGCGCGCTCACACCTTGAAGCGCCACGCACTGCCGTCTTTGACGATATGGCCTGCCGTCGGCGTCGCGAAGTGGGTGCCGATCACGAGCACCGGCTGATCGGCATAGCGCTCCAGAAAGGCGCGCCGCGTGGTCCGCGCCTGGTCGGGAATCGAGTCGAAGCCGCAGTTCCATTCCGGATGGATGCATTGAATCGGATGATGCATCAGGTCACCGGTGATCACGGCGTCCGCTCCGCGCGAGGAGATCCGCACGCTCAGATGGCCCGGCGTATGGCCCGGTGTCGATTCCAGCCAGACCTCGTCGGTGATGTGCTCTTGCGGCTCGACCAGGTCGGCCAGGCCCGCGTCGACGATCGGCCGCACCGAGTCGTCAATCGGATCCTTGACGAAACTGCTGTCCTCCTCCGACCAGTGGTTCCATTCAGTGCGCCCGATCAGGTAGCGCGCCTTGGTGAAAGTCGGCGCCCAGCGGCCGTCGACCAGCCGGGTGTTCCAGCCCACATGATCGACGTGCAGATGCGTGCAGATGACGAAGTTAATCGTGTTCGGCGCGAAGCCGCCCTTTTCGAGATCGCTGAGGAAGCTGGTCTGGAGCATGTTCCAGGCGGGCGCCTCGCGCCGCTTGTCGTTGCCGATACAGGTGTCGACGACGATGCGCTTGCCCTTGGACTCGACCACCAGGGCATGCACACTCATGCGCACGCGGCCGTTCTCGTCGCAGAAATGCGGCATCAGCGCGGCGGCGTCGCGCTTGACGTTCTCGAGCGTCGCTTCGGGCAGTACGAAGGTGCCTTTCGACAGCGTCTCGAGTTCGATGAAGCGGGTGATGGTAACGTCGCCAATTTGCCAGCGGTTCATGCCAAGCCTCCAAGCCGGGTAACTCGCGCGAACTTACTCCGGACCGCGCCGCCGCCGCAATCGCCGCGCGGTCCGGCCGCCGGCCGCGCGCGTCAGCCCTCGCGCTCCTCGAACATGCCCGACTCGGGCGCGTAATTCTCAAAGCGCGTGTACTGGCTCAGGTAGGTCAGCCGGGCGGTGTCGGTCGGACCGTTACGCTGCTTGGCCACGATCACTTCGGCGACGCCCGCCTCCTTGCTGTCGCGATGGTACATCTCGTCGCGATAGATGAAGGCGATGACATCAGCGTCCTGCTCGATTGCGCCCGACTCGCGCAGATCGGCGAGCAGCGGACGGCGATCGGGGCGGGTCTCGACCTGGCGGTTGAGCTGCGAGAGCGCGATCACCGGCACCTTGAGTTCCTTGGCCAGCGCCTTGAGCGAGCGCGAAATTTCGGCCAGTTCGAGCGAACGGTTATCGACGCCTTTCGGCGGCCTCATGAGTTGCAGGTAATCGACGATGATCAGGCCGAGATTGACCTCTTTTTCCCGTGCCAGGCGGCGGCATTTGGCCTTCAGGATGATCGGCGTGATGTCGGAGGAATCGTCGATGAAAAGTTTCGCGCCGCTCAGGCGATCCGCCGCCTGCACCAGCGTCATAAACTCCTCGCTGGAGAAGTGGCCGGTGCGCACGCGCGCGCTGTCGACCCGCGCGTCCGAGCAGAGCATGCGCAGGGCGAGTTGCTCTTTGGACATTTCCAGCGAGAAAAAGGCTACGCCTACCTGCGGATCGGCGTACATCGCCGCATGCGCCGCGATATTCAAGGCGAGCGCGGTCTTACCCATACTCGGCCGCGCGGCGATGATGATCAGGTCCGAAGGCTGCAGGCCCGCCGTGATGCGATCGAAATCAGTAAAGCCGGTCGGCACGCCGGTGACCATCTCCTTGCGGCCGAAGAGTTTCTCAAGCACTCCGATGGTCGCCCGGGTGACCTCGCGCATGTTGTGGAAGGCGGGATTGATGCGGCGCTCGGCAATCTCGAAGACCCGATGCTCGGCGGCGTCGAGGTAGTCTTCGACGTTCGCGGGCACGTCGAACGCGCCCGACGCGATCTCGGTGGCGGTCGAGGCCAGCATGCGCAGCACCGCCTTTTCGCGCACGATGCGGGCGTAATGGCTGACGTTGGCGGCGGTCGGCACGCTGGCGGCCAACTCGGCGATATAGGCGGCGCCGCCGGCCGCCTCGAGCGCGTTGCGGGTGCGCAGCGCCTCGCTCAGCGTAATCGCATCGACCGGCCGGTTGCGATCCGTGAGGTCGGTCATCGCGCGGTAAATCTCGCGATGGGTCTCGCGGTAGAAGTCGTCCGCGCTCAGCACTTCGAGCGCCTGGTTGATGGCCTCGTTGTCGAGCAGAATCGCGCCGAGCACCGATTGCTCAGCCTCGATATTCTGGGGAGGAACTCTTTTGAAAATATCGTCGGCCACCGCCACCTGCCAACCCCACACTGCCGCAATCGCCTCGCCACCGCGCCTCGACGCGGCGGCCCGGATTACGATTTCAGTATCCGCATCGTCCGTCGCGGCGGCAAGTACAAGTGCGCGCGCCACCCGCCATCTGTACACACTATCAACAGATCAAGCGCGGCGCGGACGGCGCGCCGGGGCCGGCCGGGCGCGCGCGAGCATCGGCGCGATCGCGACGCCGAAGAGAAAGCCGCCCACGTGGGCCCACCATGCGACGCCACCAACAATCGGCCCCTCGGCGCCCGCCGCGATCCCGGCGTAAAGCTGGACGGCGAACCACGCCAGCAGAAAGAACAGCGCGGGAATCTGCACGGTCGTAAAAAAAATGATCAGCGGCAGAATCACCGTAATCCGCGCGCGCGGATGCAGCACGAAGTAGGCGCCGAGCACGCCCGCGATCGCGCCGCTCGCGCCGATCACGGCGACGGGCGACGCCGGACCCATCGCGACCATCGCGAGGCCGGCCGCCACACCGGCCGCCAGGTAGAAGATCGCGTAGCGCACCGCCCCCAGCCGATTTTCGACCACCGGCCCGAAGATCAGCAGGTAGAGCATATTGCCCGCGAGATGCAGCAGGCCCGCGTGGAGAAACATCGAGGTGACTAGCGTCGCGATCGCGCGCAGGGCCGCGGCGGCCGGCTCCGCGCCAATCCGCGCGACCCGCTCCGGGACCATCGCATAGCGCGCGACGATCGCGCCGGCGGCGCGGCCCTCCCTCGCCTCGAGCACGAAGACCACGAGGTTGGCGGCGATCAAAATCGAATTGATCGGCGTCAGCCGGCGCGTCGCTTCGCTGTCACGCAACTGGATCATGATTGTTTCGGCGCCGCGCGCGATTCGAGCAATTGGTAAATTCAAACCGCGGCAACCGGATCGATCGCCCTCCGGCCCGATCGCGCGGCGTATACTAGCGGGCGCGCCGCGCGCGGGCGAGCACCATTGCATTCACGCGGACTTGAGCCTGATGGTTTTGTGTGCGAAAGAGGATCGATGCGCCAGGGCTCCGCGCCGCCCGACAGCCGCCCTCGACGGCGAGCCGGGTTGGGTGGCCTGAGCGAATCGCGGCGTTCGCGCCGCGCCACCGCAGAATCGCGCACCCGCCGGCCGGCGGGATGATGCATGACGGAGGCAACGATGGATATTGTGAAGCACGAAGTGATGGTCAAGAATGGCAGCGAAAGTATGCCGTGCCACGTGGCGCGGCCGGCCGCCGGCGGTCCGTATCCGGCGCTGGTCGTGGTGATGGAAGCGTTCGGCCTCAATAACCAGATCCGCGGGATCTCCGACCGCTTCGCCGCCGAAGGCTTTGTCGTGATCTCGCCGAATCTCTATTTTCGCCATCGCGACAACGTCGTCGGCTACGACAATCTGCCCGGCGCGATCAAGCTGATGCAGAGCCTGACCGACGATCAGATTGTCGCCGACATGACGGCGGCGATCGATTACGTCAAGACCCTCAAGGAAGCCAAACACACCTTCGGCACGACCGGCTTCTGCATGGGCGGCCGGGTCGCCTTTCTGACCGCCGTGCGCAACGCCGACGTGCGTGCGACCGCGCCCTATTACGGCGGCGGCATGACCCGCGCCGGTCAGCCGGGCGGCAAGGCGCCGACCGATTACGCGGCGAATCTTAAGGGGCCCGTGATGGCGTTTTTCGGCGGCAAGGACGCGTTCATCCCCATGGCCGAGGTCGACAAGTTCCGCGACGCCCTCAACCAGGCCGGCAAGCCGGCCGAGGTCGTGCTCTACGCCGACGCCGACCACGGCTTCATGTGCGAAGATCGTCCGTCCTACAATCCCGAGCGCGCGCGCGAGGCGTGGCCCAAGACCGTCGCGTTCTTCAAGCAGAACCTGACCTGACGGATACGCCGAATGATAACCTGACCGATGCGCCGCATCGCCGCAGTGCAAGCTGGCATACGGGGCGCGCGCGGCGCCTGAAGTCAAAAAAACACGGAGCGAATCGTCGATCGGCGATTCGCTCTTTTTTTATCCGCGGCTTCGCAGACTCGCCCGCACCCCATGCCCGCTTCGCCCGACTCGAATATCGCAAAGCAGGATGAGGTTGCCTAGCCGGGCCACGGCTTGCCGTAACCGTCGAGGCAGGCGACTTCGTTCACTGGCTTGCGGCTGACCGGACCGTGCTTGCCCTGCGGATAACCCACCGGCATCAACGCGTAGGACTGCACGTCGGGCGGCAGATTCAGAATTTGGCGCACTTCGTCTTCGAAGAAGGCGTGAATCGTCGTCAGCGTGGTGCCGAGACCATACGCGCGGCAGGCCAGGATAATGTTCTGCACGGCGGGATAGATGCTCGAACCGGCAATCCGCGCGGCCGACGCCATCCGCGCCTTGATATCGTCGGGCAGGCTCGCCGCGTTGCTCCACATCGATTGCTTCAGGCACGGCACGATCAGGATCGGCGCATCGCCCATGTGGTTGAACAGATGGACCACGGAGCGCCAGAAGCGATCGAATTTCGACTGGTCCATGTGCGGCGGCGGCTTGGCGTCGGCGTAGAGCACGGTCAGGATGGCGGAAGCCTTTTTGTAGATCGCGCCGAGTTGCTGGCGCTTGGCGGCGTCCTTGACCACGATAAAGGTCCACGCCTGCGCATTGCTGCCGGAAGGCGCGCGAATCGCCGCGTCGAGCACCTTGGTAATGATTTCGTCGGGCACCGGGTCGGGCCTGATCCGCCGGATGGCACCGGCCGAGTACATCGTTTCGAACAGTCCAAAATCCGCCATGGCTAATCCTCTTTGCTGGTCATCAGATGCGCGAACGGGCCGACTCGTCAAAGCGTATGGAAATCGACCATCTTGTCACTATCCGGCGGCGCGACACCCACCGTTGCCCCGCGTGGGAATGGTCCCTGAGACAGCGCGCGCCCCGTATCGCGATCTACTAGCACTGTGCCGGCCGAAGTTAAATCGCGCCGATCGCCAGCCGGGCACGCGGCTAGTCGAGCTTCACGATCTTGTGCTTGATCGCGTAGCGCACGATGTCGGCGGTGGTGCGCAGGCCAAGTTTGTCTTTGAGATTTTCGCGATGCACCTGCGCGGTCTTGGGACTGATGCCGAGCGTCTGCGCGATATCCTTGCTGGTTGCGCCCTGCCCGATGAGGCGCAAGACCTCGCGCTCGCGCCGCGTGATCGCGGAGCGGGCGCCGCGCTGGCCGGCCCGCGGATCCTTGAGCCGCCCGAGCAGGATTGGCGCGACCGACGGACTCAAATAGCGCCGCCCGCCGCTCACAATGTGCACCGCGTTGATCAGCTCGTCGGGCGCGTCACTCTTGACCAGGTAACCGGCCACACCGGCCTCCGAGAGCGCCTCGATCACGTCGTTATCCTCGTCATGCGCGCTCAGGATCAGCACTTTCGCCGCTGGCACCAGCTTGGCCATCCGATGCGCCGCGGCGAGCCCGCCGGTCCCCGGCATCTCAAGGTCCATGACGATGACCTGCGGACGCACGCGCATCGCCAGTGCGACCGCCTCCTCGCCGGTGGTCGCCTCGCCGACCACGATGCAGCCGTGGCGTTCGAGCAGGGCGCGCAGCGAGCCGAGCAGCACGCGATGGTCGTCGGCGAGCAGCACGCGAATCGCCGCGGCGGCCGGGTTCACACGGTCTCCGGCAGTTCGGCGATGAGCCGGGTCGCACCGATCTTCGATTCGACCCTGAGCCGCCCGCCCATCAATTCCAGCCGCTCGCCGAGTCCGCTGAGACCCATTCCGGCCGGACTCGCGCCGGCGCGCATCCCGTGGCCGTTGTCGCGAATCGACAGGCGCACGCGGCCGCCGCGTTTTTCAATCGCGATCTCGACCCGGCTCGCCCCCGCATGGCGCATCACGTTGGCCAGCGCCTCGCGCGCGACCTGGTAGCAGACCTGCTGCACCGGACGGGTCAGCGCCGCCATGCGCTCGGCATGCATCAGGCGCCCCTTGATGCCCGCGTCGGCGAGCCGGCGCAGTTCGTAACGCAGCCCATCTTCGAGCGTCGATCGGCCAAGCGTCGCTGGCCGGAGTTCGCGCACGCGCAGCCGCAGCGCGTCTTCCAGTTGCTTGAAAACCCCGCGTGCTTCGTCCGGACCCGCTTCAATCGCGATGCGCGCGGCGGCGAGCAGTTGCGCCTGATGGTCGTGCAGGTCGCGGGCAATCCGTGCACGCTCGGCGTCGATCGCACCGAACATGCGCATCCCGAGGCTGCGGACGAGCCCGTGCAAGCCGGCGATTTCGGCCTCCATCGACCACGCCCTGACCAGCGGCTCAAGACCCGCGGCCAGCCGCTCGAGCCGGGCGACGACCGCTTCCTCCGGCGCCTGACGCGCGGCCAGCCCAATCGCGCCGCACACCAGCGGTACACATAGATAGGCGGGAAATTGCGCGAACAGCCGATCCTCGCCGAACGCGCCGCGCTGGCCCGGCCGTGGCGCGCGGACCATCGTGACCTGGCGCCGGAAGCATTCGGCCAGCGCGCTCGGGGCGGCCAGCGGGCCCGCACGATCGGTCGGCGCGGCCGCGGCCAGTACGCCGGACGACGCGGCGACGCTCAAGTCATGCCGGGTTCGATCTCCTCCGGCCGGATTGCCGACGCTTGCGACGATCCATGCGTCGAACGGCCCGAGCGCCGCGAAGATCGATCCGAGACCGGTGTAGCGATGGCGCGGACGGAGCTTGCCGGCCGCCGCCAGCGCCGCCGCGATACGCCGCTCCTCGGCGGCGCCGGCGGTGGTATCCGCGCGGACCCGCGAGAGCCGCGTGGCGGTGTCGCTTGCCCGGCGCTGCCAGAACTCGCGCGAGGCGGCGCCACTCGCCGAGCGCATCAGGCCAATCACCGCGCGCGCGGCCAATTCGGCGGCCGCCTTGAGATCCGCGGCGCGATAGCCTGCCGGTGCGATCAGCGCGACGGTCGCGTGCGCCGCGCCCGATGCGGGATTGCCGACGGCCGCAATCGCGGCTTCGAGCCGGCCGCTATCAGACGGCCGCCGTCCGATCGGCCCCAGATCGTCGGGCCCGAGGCAGAACACGCCGTCGGAGCGAGCCTCGCGCGCGGCCGGATAGCGCGCCAGGACGGCCAACACCGCGTCGAGGATGAGGTCGCCGCGCGATCCCTCGGGCGCCTCGCTAATCCCGTTTTCGGCACCGCAATGCCATACGATGCGGCAGCGTCCCGCGGTGAACATCCCCGCCGCCATTGCGGCGATCGCGCCGATCTCCGCGCCGATTGCGCCGTCCGATCCGCCCGGATTCCATTCGCGCGGGCCGGCGGCGCGGGAGTGGGCTGAAAGCTCGATCGCCATGGCGCGTGGCGCGCGACCCGCATCTCAATGCGGGGCCGTGTCACCTCCATGTCCGAGTTGCGCCCCCAGCTTTTGCATCTCGACGCCGAAACTGGTCCAGTCGCCCTGGCGCAAGGCGGTCAGCGCGCGATTATAGTGCCCCGCGGCCCCCTCGAGATCGGGCGGTGCATTGGCGGGCGGCCTGGCGTTCGCGAGCGCGGGAGCGCCGATCACCGGCGGCGCGCCCATCCCGATCGGCGACGCCGACCGGGTCATCACCGGCGCGGCGTTCTGCGGCGCCCCGAACAGCGCCGCCAGGGTCGATTCGAGATCGCTGCCCATCACCGTGCGATCACTGTACGAGGCCAGCACGCGCTGCAGTTCGGGCAACTGGCCGTTCTCCGCGCGGATATACAACGGCTCGACATAGAGCAGGGAATCCTCGATCGGAATAACCAGTAGATTACCCAGTATCACTTTCGAACCCATCTGGTTCCACAACGAGTATTGCTGGGAGATTTCGGGGTTCTGGTTGATCCGCGCCTGGATTTGATAGGGCCCGTAGAACAGCCGGTCCTTCGAGAACGCGTACTCGAACAGATGGCCGTAATCGGCGCCGTCGCAGCGCGCGGCCAGCCACGCGATCATGTTATCGCGCCCTTTCGGCACCATCGGCAGCATCAGGATATATTCCGCACGGGTTTGCCCGGGCAGCCGCATGATTACGTAGTAGGGCTGCATCGGCACGGTCTCGTCGGCGTAGTTATCGCGCGGGAAATCCCACAGATCCTCGCGATTGTAGAACACCGACGGGTCGGTCATATGGTACGTGGCGTACATCTGCGCCTGCATCAGGAAGAAATCCTCGGGGTAGCGGATATGCGCGCGCAGATCGGGCGCCATCCCGCTCATCGGCTTGAACATTCCGGGATAGATCCGCTCCCACGTGCGAATCACCGGATCGTCGGGATCCGCCACGTAAAAAGTAGTCTCGCCGGTGTATGCATTGACTACTACTTTGACGGAATTGCGTATGTAGTTGATCTGATAGTCATTGGTCTGCGAATCGGGATAGTGATCGCTGATCGTGTAGCCATCGACGAACCAGTACAGCGCGCCGTCGTGCACCGCCATGTACGGATCGCGATCCTGGTTCAGGAACGGCGCCAGGTACGCGATGCGCTGGCTGATGTTGCGGCGCATCAGGATCCGGCTGCCGCTGATAATATTCTCGGTCACCAGCAGGTTGATATCGCGAAAGTACAAGCTGAACAGCAGGCGCCGCCAGAAGCCGCTGATCGCGACGCCCGCGTTGGCCTTGTAGAAGTCGGAGACGTTGTCGTTGCCACTCGGGTAATCGAACTCCGGCGTCAGCGCTTTGACGATACAATAGATGTCGGGCTCTTCGCCAAAATAGATTCCCGGGGTGTCAATCTTGAGGCCCACGTCGGACTGCGGCGGAATATTCTTGACGTACAGGTACGGCAGCCCCTCCTGATCCTTGGTATGCACCGGGCTCATCACGAGGCCGTAACCATGGGTGAACTTCAAGTGGCGATTGACCCAGGTCTGCGCATTGTCGGCCAGCAGGTCGACGTTGAGTTCGCGCGCCGAGAGCATCACCTGCGAGTAGTCGCCCTCGATCATGTAGCGATCGATATCGACGTCGCGAAAATCATAGTAGAGCCGGATTTCCTGCAATTGCCGGTAGGTTGCGATGAGCGGGCGCGGATCCCACAGCCGGATATTCTTGACCGTGGTCGAATCCTCCTCGAGCGACGCCGGCGTCAGCTTGCCCAGACCGGCGAACGGCTTAACGTCGACCCCGTCGAGCTGGTAGGCGCGCCGCGTCATTTCGATATTGTTCACGAGATAGGGCTGCTCGATCCGGAGTTCGTCGGGTTTGACCCACAGCCGCTCGATTACCGGCTGCAGCAGATTCAGGATGACCACCGGGCCGAACAGCACCACGGCGGCGGCGACCGGCAGCCGCAAGCCGCGCTCGCGCACGTTGATGAAGCAGGTCACGGCGGCGACCGCCCCCAGCGCGGCCAGCAGCCACAAGCCCGGTTGCCAGAGCATGTGATCGACGTAACGCACGCCGAAGACCACGCCGTTGCTGTGCAGGGTCAGCTCGTAGCGCGCAATCCAGTAGCTGAACGCGCGCTGCAGGAAAAATATGCCGAGCAGGACCGACAGATGCGCCGCGCAGCCCGACGAGATCTGCGGCGGCGATTCGCGGAAGTCGAGCGCTCCGCGCGCCCAGTAGATCGCCACGGTCAGCGCCGAGGTCAGGAACAAAACCAGCAGCAGCAGGTCGCGAAGCTCTTCGAGCAGCGGCAGCATGAAGACGAAAAAGCCGATATCGACGCCGAACGACGGCTCTTTCAGCCCGAACGGTACGCCATAGAACGACTTGAGATAGACGTCCCAGTTGGCGGCCTCGCCTTGCGCCGCAAACAAACCGAGCAGCACCGCGCCGGCCACGACCAGCAACCGCCACGGCACTCGCTCGCCGAGCGATCGGATTAGCTCGGGAAGATTGACCTCGACGACGTCTTCCGATCGGCGCACCACGTGCAGCCGCTCGCGCTCGCGGCTCAGCCGCAGCGCGGTCATCCCGCTGATCAGGATCGCGGTAAAGGCCACCAGGAAGACGCCCCCGAAGATCGCAATCTCGGCAAACAGCGTCGTGGTAAAGACCTGCCGGTAGCCCTGCGAGTCGAACCACAACAGATCGACCAGCAGGCTATCGCCAAAGCTGAGCACGATGAGCGACAGGATGACGGCGGCGGCAATCGAAAAGAGCAGAATTCTTGGGCGCATTGACATGGTAAATCAGGTCAGGTGCCGCGCGCGATTTGCGCGACGTGTTCGCGGACCACGTCGGGCGGGCACATCCAGATGAAGAGTTTAAGTGACAGGTAGATGACCAGAATCCAGTCAAGCTCCCCGATGATTGGTATAAAATCGAGTTCCAGCGCGGGCGGCGTAATCAGCAACAGAATCCCCAACGGCGGCACCAGTTTGGCCAGCATCGACACGCGCCGATCACCCATCAGCCGCCAAAAGACGCGCACGAACTGCGGCATATAGGCGAGAATGCCACGCAGGCGCAGCGGATTAAGCAATTGCGTTCTGAGGAAGGATCGAAACACCGTCAACCCCGCCAAAACTGTAGCATATCCCGATGGAAAGCATCACCGTAAGCCGCCCCCCTCGATTGTGGCCTGCGGACGTGCGCCGCGCTTTGCGTTAGAATCGTGGCGGCCGCCCGGGAGGTGATTCGGTTGGACAGACGCATGACGCTAGGCGAATTTCTGGTTGCCTACCTGCGCAAGATCGGCGTGCGCCACGTCTTCGGCATCCCGGGCGACCTTGCGCTCAAGCTCTTTTTCGCGCTCGGCCGGCGCCACGATCTCGAAGTCCTGACGCTCTCGCATGAGCCGGGCGTCGGCTTCGCGGCCGACGGTTATGCCCGCGCCACCGGCACGATTGGGGTAGTCTGCGTGACCTACGGCGCGGGCGGCCATAATCTCGTCAATCCGGTCGCCGGCTCATTTTCCGAGCGCGTACCCTTGCTGATTTTCTCGGGCGGTCCGGGCGAGGAGGAGCGTAAGCTCGGCACGCTCATCCATCATCAGGCACGCGAAATCGAATCGCAGCATCGCATCTACCGCGAGGTCACCTGCGCCTCGCGCGTGCTGCTCGATCCGCTCCGCGCGGCGCGCGAACTGCATCAGGTGGTCTGCGCGGTATGGGCCGAGCAGCGCCCCGGCTATATCGAAATCCATCGCGACATGGTCGACCGCGAAATCGACGTGCCGCCCGATCTGATCGAATGGGACGGGCGCCTGCACTTCCATGAATCCGACGCCCGCCGGATCGAGGAAGCCGCCCGCGAGACCGCCGCCATGTTCAACGCGAGCCGCAAGCCCGTGCTGATCGCGGGCATCGAGATCCATCGCTACAAGGCCGCGCGCGAACTGGTCGAACTGGCCGAAAAGATGGGTGCGCCGGTGCTCACCACGGTCCTCGGCAAGGGCGCCTTCCCGATGGACCATCCGCTCTATATGGGCGTGCATGTGGGGCCGATCAGTCCGGCGCCGATCGTCGCGCGCATCGACGAGGCGGATTTCGTGCTCAACCTCGGATGCCTCAAGACTGACATGAACTTCGGCAACCGGCCGCCGCACATCATTGAGGCCAATTCGGTCTGGGCGGTCGATCGGCGCGTCGACGTGAAATACCACAGCTATATCGACGTGGGCGTCAACGATTTCGTGCGCGCCCTGCTGCGCCAGGACCTGCGCAATCATCAGGAGACCGTGACCTATGCCAATAACCTGCCCGCCGCGCCCGAGGCCGGTCCCGACGCGTCGCCGGTGCGCGTCAGCGAGGTGCTGCGCGCGGTCAACGATTTCCTTGCCACGCATGAGCGCTACATGGTCGTGGCCGAATCGGGCGATATGCTGTTCGGCGGGCTCGACGTGCGCGTGCCGCATCATGGAACTTACCTGGCGCAGGGCTTTTACGCTTCGATGGGCTTTGCGGTGCCGGCCGCCCTCGGCGCGCAAGTCGGTTCCGGGATGCGCCCGATCATCCTGTCGGGCGACGGCGCCTTCCAGATGACCGGACCCGAGATTTCGCACGCGGCCTCCTGGGGCGCCAATCCGATCGTGCTGGTCATCAATAACGGCGGATGGGGCATCTTCCGCCCGGTCGCCACCGAGCGGCCCGACCTGCTCGATATTCCGACGTGGCCCTATGCCAGGCTCGCGGCCGACTGGGGCGGCACCGGTCTTGAGGCCTCGACCGCCGCACAATTGCGTGACGCGCTGGCCGCGGCGCATCAATGCGCCGGCTTCGTGGTTATCGACGTGCACATCGGACGCAACGATCTCTCGCCGGTGAGCATAAAATATATTGAGGCCGCCGCCGCCCGCTCGCAGCCCGCGGCCGACCGCAAAGCGTGACACGCGAGCGCCTCCGGCTCGCGTATACCTGTGACGGACGATTGACTCATGGACGATTACGCCAGACAGCATCGTGAGTTCCGCTGGAACACCCCCGAGCATTTCAATTTCGGCGCGGCGGCCGACGCCTATGCCGCCGACCCGGACCGCGTCGCCCTGCTGTGGGAAGATCAGGCGGGCAATCGCGCGCGCCTGACCTTCGCCGATATTCGCAACCAGTCCAACCGCGTGGCCAACGCCCTGACGGGGCTGGGCCTGCGCCGCGGCGATCCGGTGATGATCGTTCTGCCGCGCATGACGCTGTGGCAATCGATCTATATCGGCGCGCTCAAGGCCGGCGCGATCGTCGTGCCGTGCGTCTCGATGCTGCGCGAAAAGGATCTCGTCTATCGCGCGAATCATTCGGGCGCGCGCATGATTATCGCCAGCACCGAAAGCGCCGAGCTGGTCGGCGACCTGCGGCGCCAATGTCCCTCGATCACCCACTACCTCATCGCCGGCAGCGCGCGCAGCGGATGGACCTCGATCCAGGAGGCGATGCATCAGGCGGCCGCCGATTTCCGTCCGCTCGAAACCCGCGCCGACGAACCCGCCATCTGCTACTACACTTCGGGCACCACCAAGGAGCCCAAGGCGGTGCTCCACGGACACGGCTATACCTACGCGCAGCGCTTTACCGGATCGCTCTGGCTGGGCCTCAAGCCCGGCGATCTGCACTGGACGACCTCGGATACCGGATGGGCCAAGGCGGCGTACGGCGTCCTCTTCGGCCCGTGGATGAACGGCGTCACCACCTTCATGTACAACGGCCGCTTCGATCCGAAAAAACAGTTCGCGCTGCTCGCCCGCTATCGCATTACTACTTTCTGCGCACCGCCAACTGAGTATCGGATGCTGGTCAAGGAAGACCTCGCGCAATACCAGTTGCCGGCGCTGCGCCATTGCGCCGGCGCGGGCGAGCCGCTTAATCCCGAGGTGATCGAAGTCTGGCGCCAGCATTTCAACCTGATGATCCATGACGGCTACGGCCAGACCGAGACCACCATCGTCGCCGGCAATATCCCTGGCATGCAGGTCAAGCCGGGCTCGATGGGCCGGCCGTTCTTCGGCCAGGACGTGCGCGTGCTCGACGACCGGCTCGGCGAATGCGCGGTCGGCGACACGGGCCAGATCGCCGTGCGCGTCAAGCCCGAACGGCCGCCCTCGATCCTGCTCGAATACTGGAAGAATCCCGACGAGAACGCCGCCGTTTTTCGCGGCGACTACTATCTCACCGGCGACAACGCCTACCGCGACGCCGACGGCTACCTGTGGTTCGTCGGCCGCGCCGACGATGTCATCACCTCGGCCGGCTATCGCATCGGCCCGTTTGAAGTCGAAAGCGCGCTGCTCGAACATCCGGCCGTGATGGAATCGGCGGTGGTCGCGAGCCCCGACGCCGACCGCGGATCGATCGTCAAGGCCTTCGTGCGGCTCAAGCCGGGTACCGAACGCAGCGACGCGCTGGCGACCGAGCTGCAGGAGCACGTCAAGCGGATCACGGCGCCCTACAAGTACCCGCGCGAGATCGAGTTCGTCGACGATCTGCCCAAGACGGTCAGCGGCAAAATCCGCCGCGTCGAGCTCCGCCAGCTCGAAGAACAGCGCAAACCCCGCATCGAGTAGGGGCGCCCGTGCTGAGCGAGGGTCTATTACTCCGCGTAATTGTTAGTCCCGCTGGATGTTCGTGACGCGAAAACCAGATCGATACGGAACTCATACCTCGGGTTTCGCAGTCCAAAATGCCTTCACTTTCTCAAATTGCGCGATCCGTCCGCGAATCTTGACAATCTCTCGCGGATAGAATGTGAGCATAGTTTCACAGAATTCCAGCATCCACGACCGCCGGGATTTTGCCGGATCAATTTTGATCTGCTTCGAGTTCGCAATTTGAATCTGCCCATTACCTAAAGCACCAATCGTCAAGCGCTCCCAACTCAAATGCTCAATTGGAACGAAATGAACCTGGCTAATCGTTGCGCGGATTCCAGAAACCGTATACTGCACCATCAGAATGACGAAGAAGTTGGCATCGTCTTCATAGAAACGGGCCAACCGGTCAACGGAAATCAAGTTCGGCATGCTGAAGGCCGCATTTTCGCGATGTGTCTTTACATCCACGACATAGTAGTTGCCGAGTTTGTCTTTGAATGCCAGGTCGGCCATCGCCCGACGTGCGAAATGGTCGGAATATTCGTGAATAAAATCGCCGAGTATTCTCGCAAATCCACGCTCGATGATGGACTGAATTGCGTCACCCGGCGCCCGCGTACTTTCGGCGGTTTTGTCAGATAAAAAATCAGCCTGCCGATTAAGCAGATCGCGAACCTTCCCTTCGATGGCTTTTCGTGTCGCAGGGACAAAGATCGGCGATTTCTTCATGCCTGCGCTAAGAACTGGTGCCTAGCTCGGCGATTTGGTGGCTCCAAACAATGTAGGTTGCAAATCGCACTCCTGAACTACCTTCTTCGACTTCACGTTTAATGAATTGCGCTCCCAAAAGACACCGTCGTTATATCCTTGAATGGAGTGGTCCCGTACCGCGAGTTCCGCGCGCTTGAGCGAGAGACAGGCGTGATGCTCGTCACACTCTATGCCCAAAAAGCGTCGTCCCAATTTGCGTGCGACGGCTCCCGTTGTGCCTGAACCAAGGAATGGGTCAAAGACAAAATCGTTCTCTCGACTGCTCGCCAATAGCAATTTCGCTAATAGTTTCTCCGGCTTCTGGGTTGGGTGCTCGGTATTTTCAGACATTGACCAGAATGGAACGGTCAAGTCGGTCCAAATATTCGATGGATGAGTGAGGCGAAATTGGCCGTCTGGGTGGTCGTCCCAACCTTTGGGATGCCCATTCATGCGGTAGGGCGCGATCACTCGCCGTTTCAGCATTACCTCCTTAACATTGAAGCAGTAATCGTCAGAAACGGTCGCGAACCAGATATCTTCGCTGGCGTTCTTCCAGTTGGTCTTCGAGCCTCGGCCCTTCTCGCGTTCCCACGTAATCCGATTCCGGACGATAACGCATCGGTCGAGCACTCGTTGAACCGCAGCGGAAGACCTCCAATCGCCGCACACGTAAATACTCGCGGTCGGTTTCAGAAGCGGCAGCAAGCGGACAAACCAACTCTCAAACCATTCTTCATAATCGGCCACCGGCATTGCGCGAAAGCTCTCCGCTCCAAAGCACTTCGTGAGGTTATAGGGTGGGTCAACAATAAGCAGGTCAACGAAGGAATTGGGTAGTTGCGGCAGGAGTGTAAGGAAATCGCCGCAAATTATTTGGTCCGCAAGCTGCTCCGCGTTGGCTGTTACGGGCGCCCTCAGAAGCTTTTGTGACAAGGCCGCTTTCTCACGATCTGTGAGGATGAGCGTCCGATTGCGAGGCGCGCGTCTTTTTTCATCGTAGACCATCTTTCGTTCTGTATTGCCCATTGCTCCGCCAAAAATATTGAAGCACAAAGCGCCCCGCTTGCCATCATTCTTCAGTGTATTGTTTTGATCGGGAATTCCTCTTATATACGGTCATCCACTCACGGTAATTGACTGACGCGTTTTCGACGGCTTCTTTCGGCGCCCATTCCGCGCGCGGCTATGGCTTGGCGCGATCGAGCAGGTTCACCTTGCCGGCGAAATCCTCGAGGTCGACCTCGGTCGTCTCGAGCACCCGCGCGACCATGCCCCAGAATCCGATCGCCATGATCAGCTCGACCACTTCACCCGTGCCGAGATGCTTCTTTAAGGCCTCGAGCGTCGCATGCGAACCCTTGACGCCGCGCGCGACCTCGTCGGTGAGGCGCAGCACCAGCCGCTCGACCTCGCTGAAGCACGTGGCCGCCTCCCAGTTTTCCACCGCCGCCATCTGCGCGTCGCTCACCCCGACCGCCTTGGCGATCGGCACGTGCTGGGTCCATTCGTAGACCGACCGGCTGACCTTGGCGGTGCGCAGGATCGCCAGCTCACGCAGCTTCGCATCGAGCTTGCCCTTGGTCAGCAGCGCGCTGCCCAGGCGCGAAAAATTATGGAATACCGGCTCCGATGCGTTCGCCATCATGCGCGCGACGTTGAGCTTGCGCGGCGTGTTGCCGAGGATCTCGCGGGTCTTCGCGCCAGCCGTACTTTCATCGACGTAGGGTAGCAATGCCATCGCTTTACTCCTTGAGAGCGGATTTTATAACTGTGTGTATCAGGTAGACGGCGCAATCGCCGCCGCGGATCGGCTCACCCGCGCCACGGGCCTCCAATCGGTCACGCAGCGTAGTCCCGAAAGGCCCGGCTATGCAAATTAGTTTTCCGCGGGCGAGGGAATCTTATGCTGTGGCAGCGGCGCAACCAGGGCGGGATCGGCGAGCGCGCTGCGCACCGCGCGTGACAGCGCCCACGACAGCGCCTTGCCCGGATCCGTGATCGCCGGCTTGTAAGTCGCCTGATTGGCGCCGAACGGCGGCTCCTCAAGGTCGCTGGAGCCCTGGACCACCGCCAGCACACCGTCACGGTTGAGCAGTTCGAGTTTGATCACGACGGAGGCACTCAGGCGGTAGGTGCCCGGCACCCTACCCGGCAAAAAGCGCTTGTCGCATTTCAACTCATTGACCCCGCTCATGATCATGAAATCGATACCAAAGGGCGGCTGCCGGCTCGCCGGCACGTCGCCGATCATTACCGGCTGGAGCCCGCTTTCGGCCAGCGCCTTGGCGATTACGCTTGCGGTCTGACCGTTGATATCCACGACCTGCAAAATCGCGGTCTTGGCGCCGCCGCTATCCACAATCACACCGACCCGCGCGTCCACGCCCGGCGACTGCGAGGTCGTTACGGCAACCTTGGCCGCAAAGAATCGCCCGGCCGAATGCGCGGCCGGATCGGGAAGATAGCGCAGCACGATCGGCGTCGGCTTCATGCATCCGGCCGTCGCCAATGTGGACACGGCCGCAATCGCAAACATTTGTCTTAGCGTTTTTCGTTTACGACGCTGAAACACGCTGCTCCCTTGCACGCCACCACCATAGCCAAATCGCACCGATCAATAACACTGCGGCGAGCGCTACCCAAAGGCCCACGCGATGGAGCAGGTGCGCAACCCATTCGAGCTCGTCGCCGACCAGGTAGCCGATCGTGATCACCAGGCTGCACCAGATGATCGCGCCGAACAGGTTCCAGCCGAGAAAGCGCCAGAAGCCCATCCCCGCCGCACCGGCCATCGGGCCGGCCATGAAGCGTGCCCCGGCGACGAATCGCGCCATGAAAACCGCTTTGTTCCCGTGGGTTGCGAAAAAATGCTCAAGCCGGACGCGGCTCGGATGGACAAACGGAAAGCTCCGCTCGAGCAGTTCGATTAGCCGCTGGCCTCCGGTGCGCCCCAACAGGTAACCGGCGCAGTCGCCCGTCACCGCGCTGCCGATACCCACCGCGTACAGCAACTTGAGATCGAGGACGCCGCGGCCGGCGACGAAGCCCGCCGCCAGCAGCACGGTCTCCTCCGGTACCGGCACGCCCAGGTTACCGATGAAGACCAGCGCGAAGATTCCGAGATAGCCCCACGCGGCGAGCCAGTTGACGATTCCCGTGAGGCTTGACGCGTGATTCATCGGCAACCGTTGCGGCGTGGCGGCGCGGCCCCCATGCGCGCGCGATCACTATCAGCTTGCCGTATCGGATAAGCAAAAGTAAGCGCCCTTCGCGCATCGATGCGGCCTTTTGGGCGCGCCACGCGAAATGCGCTATTGAATGTAGCGCGGCATTACCCACGCCGAGGTGCATCCCGATGAAGACGCTCGAAGACCGCCTGCGGGTGCTCGAAGACATTGAAGAGATTCGCAAACTCAAGGCCCGCTATGCCGCCGCCTGCGACAATAACTATGACGCCGACGCGATTGCCGCGCTCTTCACCGACGATGCGGTATGGGACGGCGGCACGCTCGGCATCGCCGAGGGTCGCGCCGCGATCCGCAAGTTCTTTGCCCGTGCCAGCGAATCTTTCCCCTTCGCCATGCACAACGTAATGAACCCGATTATCGAGATTGACGGCGATCGGGCCACCGCCGTCTGGAATCTGCTCCAGCCGGCGACGATGGCCAAAGGTAATCAAGCGGTATGGCTCGCCGCGGCCTATCACGACGAATACGCCCGCACCGGGGACGGATGGCGATTCGTGCGGCTTACCGTCCGCACCCATTTCCTCACCCCCTACGACGAGGGCTGGGCGCGCAAGCAGTTCGCATAGGCGATGCGATCATCGATCAAACACGAGGTACACGATTATGGCTTTGGCCGGTGAGGTAACCAATCCCGCCTCGCTTGAGACCAGCGAGATCACCTTTCAGAGCGACGGCTTTGCGATGCGCGGCTACCTCGCGCGGCCCAAAGCGCCCGGCATCTATCCCGGCGTGATCGTCCTGCACGAAGCCTTCGGCCTCGTCGAGCACGAGCGCGACGTCGCGCGCCGCTTCGCCAACTCGGGCTTTATCGCACTCGCCCCCGACGTCTATTCGCGCGTCGGCGCGCTGCGCGACCCCACCGACATGACCGAGGTGCGGGCCAAGATGTTCGGCCTGAGCGACGCGCAACTGGTGCGCGATTTCGAGGCGGCGGCGGCCTTCGTCCGCGCGCAGCCGGGCGCCAGCGGCAAGCTCGGATGCGTCGGGTTTTGCGTCGGCGGGCGCTGGACGCTGCTCTTTGCCTGCTCGAGCGGCCGGGTCGACGCCGCTATCGATTGCTGGGGCGGCTTTATCACGCGCGCCACGCCCGCCGCGGCGGCCACTCCCGCGCGGCCCACGCCGGTGATCGATCTCGCCGCGCAGTTGCACTGTCCGCTCTACGTCGTGTGCGGCGCGGAGGATCAGAATCCCTCGCCAGCCGACGCCGATGCGCTGCGCACGCGGCTGGCCGCGGCCGGCAAAAAATTCACGGTCGAAGTTTTCCCCGACGCGGGCCACGCCTTTTTCGCCGACTACCGTCCGAGCTACCGGGAAAAGCCGGCCTTCGATCTGTGGCCCAAGATGCTCGCGTTTTTTCGCACGCACCTGAAGTAGCGCGGCGGCCGCCCGCGCGACGCGCCGCAAGCCGCCGGGCGGCGGGCAGGATGAAATGAACGACCGCGCAAACGGTAAATCCGCATGAGCAGATCCGCATGAGCAAATTCGATTATTCCGCGGCGATCGCGCGGATGCGCACGCGCATCGACCAGACCGCCGCGACCGCCGGCGACGGCTTTCCCCATTACGCCGACCCTGCCACGGGCGCCTGGACGCTCACGCCGGCCGGCGATTGGACCGGCGGCTACTGGATTGCGATGCTCTGGCTGACGGCCGCGGCAACCAACGATCATCGCTACACGCACCTCGCCGAGCATTGGACGGCGCGGCTGCGCCCACGCGTCGATTCGCAGAGCTCGGCGCGCGGCCTGCTCTTTTATTACGGCGCGGCGCTCGGCGCGATTCTCACCGGCAACGCGATGGCGCGCGAGCTCGGGATTGCCGCGGCCCGCTCGCTCGCGGCGGCGTACAATCCGCATGCCGAGGTGATTCCGCTCGGCGCCGAGTTCGAAGAGGTGCATAGCGTGGGCGCGGGCGATTCCGAGATCGACGTTGTGCAGATCGCCGCGATCCTGGCTTGGGCGGCGCGCGAAACCGGCAATCCCAAGCTTCGCGAAATCGGTATCCGCCACGCCCATCGCCATATCGAGTTCTGCCTGCGCGCCGACGGCTCGATCTGCCAGTCCGCGTCGTTCGATCCGCAGACCGGCGCCGTCACCCGCCGCTACACGCATAAGGGAATTTCCGATCACAGCACGTGGGCGCGCGCGCAAGCCTGGGCGATGCTCGGATGGACGCTCGCGGCCCATTGGACGGGCGATCGCGCGCTGCTCGAACCGGCGCGGCGGGCCACGCGATGGTGGCTCGAGCATGCGCCGGCCGATCGCGTGGCGTACTGGGACTTCGACGATCCGGCGATTCCGGCGTGCAATCGCGACACCTCGGCGACCGCGATCGCCGCCGCCGCGATGCTCAAGCTGGCCGCGCTCACCTCCGACGATCACGAGCGCCGCGAATATCGCGCCGCCGCCGCCGCGACAGTCCGTGCTCTAGGCGAAAATTATCTGGGGCCTGAAGGCGGTCTCTGGCAGGGTTGCTACAATCAGCGCATCAACCTGGCGCCGAAGCACGAACTGATCTGGGGCAGCTATTATTTGTATGAAGCGCTCCACGTGCTAGGCGGTTTGCTCGATCCCATCCGCGTGTAAGCCGCACGCCCGCGGCGCTACTTGAGGGCGCGGACCGAGAAGCCGCGATCGTTGAAGCAGAGCAGCGATCGTTTGCCCTGCAGCGCGGTCTCGAGCACGCATTCGCGGCCCCACAGACGATAGATGAACGAGATAGTCTTCTCGGCGTATTCGAGCTGCAGGTCGCGCCCGTCGTGGACGTGCTTCAGATAGAGCGTGCGGTTGTGGCCGAAATCCGCGTCCTCGACCTTGATCACCGGAATCGATCCGGTGCCGACGTTTTTGATCAGCGTCTCTTTGACGGTTTTCCAGCCCTCGACGTCCGAAACCTTGTCGACCACCAGCTCGTCGCCGCGCGCCTCGTACTGGAACATGTCCATCTCGCGCATCAGCTCTTCGGTCAGGTAGCGGCGCAGAAACGAGGTGTCGCGCTCGACTTCGCGCGCCTCGAAAATCTTGTCGGTGCCGTTCTTGGCCGGCGCGCCGTACTTCTTGATCTCCTCGGGCGTTGGCTCAGTATGGCGCCGGTAGATATCCTCCCAGATCTTGAAGCCCAGGTGGTACGGATTGACCTGCCCCGGTATCGGCCGCAGCACCTGGTTATGCCGCACGATAAATTCGAGATGCAGTCCCTGTTCGAGCTCGAGCGATTCGACGATCTTCTTGTGCCAGTAGCTCGCCCAGCCCTCGTTCATGATCTTGGTTTCCATCAGGGGCAGGAAATACTTGGCTTCCTCGTCCACGATGGTCAGCAGATCTTTCTCCCATTCTTGCAACTGCGGATTGTGGTCGCGGATGAACAGCAGCACGTCTTCGTCGGGTTCGAGCGGCACCTTGTTCATGTCTGGCTCGTGGAATTCCTGGCGGACGTGCAGGCGCGCAAACGGATCGTGGCGCGGATGGGCCGCCTCAACCAGCCGCGTCGCCTGCTCGGCGGGGTCGAGCTTGCGGATCGCCAGGTTGCGCCGGCATTGCCAGGCCAGCGCGTGGCCGGCATCGAGAATCCGCTCGACCTTTTCGATACCGATCGACGGATCCTCGGTATAGCGCCGCACGCGCAGCGCATGCGCCTTGAAGCGCTCGATGGTCAACTCGGCGCGGGTCGACTTGAAAGTGAAATTGTTCTTGAAGAAATCGTTGTGCCCGTAAACGTGCGCGATGGTCAGGATTTGCAGCAGCAGCGTGTTGTCGCGCATCAGGTAGGCGATCGCCGGATCGGAGTTAATTACCATCTCGTACGGCAGCCCATTGACGCCGTAATCGTAGAGCGTCTTGAGCTTCTCGTACGACTTGCCGTATGACCAGTGCGGGTAATGCGACGGCATCCCGGAGTACGCCATGTAGCCGAGCATCCCGTTGTGGTCGCAGATCTCGAACTCCTGCGGGTACCAGGTCAGGCCGAAGGCCGCGGCCTTCTCGCGAATCCGGTTGTCCCATTCGACCAGGTCGGTGATTTCGTAGTTCGCCATGTCGATCCGCGTCCTCAGCCCCGGAACGGCGCGCCGTCCGGCGCCAGCCGCGGACTATTCCTTGACTTTATCTTTCGACAGAAAGGCCTTGAACGACGGCCAGATATCTTCCTTGCGCTCGATCAGCACGGCCTGAAAATTAGGCGCGTCGAGGCGGCGGAAGACGTTGAGCATCGAGGACTCATAGTAACGCGAACCGAGCGGCTTGATCTCGCCGTAGCCGAACAGGTTGCACAAGTCGCTCAACTCCTTGGCCGCGCGCAGCGCCGCCGGATTGTCGGAGTCGAAGTTGTCGCCGTCCGAACAATGGAACGCGTACAGGTTCCACATCGACGGATGATACCGCGCGGCGATGATGTCGAGCGCCTTCTGGTAGCCCGACGAGATAAACGTGCCACCCGACTCGCCCTTGTGAAAAAATTCCTCTTCGCCGACTTCGTTGGCCTCCGTGTGATGCGCGATGAAGACGATTTCGACGTTGCGGTAGCGCGTCGAGATAAATTGATAGAGCAGGAAAAAGAAGCTCCGCGCCAGATACTTCTTCATCGTGTCCATCGAGCCCGAGGTATCCATGATGCAGAGCACGACCGCGTTGGATTCCTCGCGCACGTCGGTCTCGAGATGCTTGTAGCGCAGGTCGTCCTGATGGAACGGAAAACGCCGCTCCTTGCCGTCGGCGCCGAGCTTCGGCGCCAGCCCCTGCGCGATCTGGTTGTGGCGCGTCGCGAGCACCCGCTTGACGCGCTGGCGCGCGGTGCGCCGCTTGTCGAGCCGCACGCGGATGCCAACGTGGCGGTAACCCTTGCGCTTGGAGAAACTGTCGGAGGCGATTTCGCGCAGCGCGCGCCGCTCGAGATTGGGCAGTTCGAGATCCTCGAACATGATCTCGATCAGCTCCTCGAGCGTGACGTCGGTTTCGTAATAGTCGATTCCCGGACGGTCGCCCGCCTGGCCCTCGCCCTGGCCCTGCCCGTCCTTGCCGTTCTTGCCGACCACCTGGCCCGGCCGCGCGTCGCCGTCGCCTTGCGCCGCGCCCGGCGCATTGTCGCCGTATACGAAGCGGTATTCCTTGATCCCGCGCAAGGGAACCTTGATGACCTTGTCCTTGTCTTTGCCGATGATCGATTCTTCGGCGATGATGTCGGCGATATTTTCGCGGATCGACTCGCGCACCTTCTCGCGATGACGCAGGCGATCGCCGGCCGAACGGTCGGAGCGTTCGGCGTCCGAGATTCGGTACTCGCGAAAGATGGTCTCACTGGTCATAAACCCTCGGGACTTCTCGATGACGCGCTCCCTCTGAGTCTGAAAGCTACATACCTCGACCCGCCCGCGCGGGACGGTCGCCAGACTCAAAGTCCCTGATCACCTGAGCCAATAACCGGTGATCACTCTAACCATTCCGTACGCCCACTTCATCGTATCCCCTGGAAACCGCTGCGACAGAATAACGTACAGGCAGGTTCCCAGCACCGATGCGCTCACGACGATCTGGGCGAGCGTTCGCGCCAAACTGCCCGCGCGCGCCGTCCGTCCGGCGTCATCAGTTCCACTCACGGACGAGGCTCCGAAGCGTTCTCACCGCACCGCGAATGTGCGTGAAGAACATCGGCTCATCCTGGGACGGTTTCAGAGGACCGCCTCTTCGCAGTCTGTTTTCGAGAGCTTCCGGCGTGTCAAGCATGGCGTCCAATTTCGTGTACTTGGCCGAGTCGGGATACGGGCACGCCCCGGGTGCATGGTCACTATCGCAGATATGATCGTCGTACACCCGCAACTTCATATCCTTCCAAAGGGGCTCATACAGACGCTGGAGTATAGGTAGAGCCTCAGCTATATCCATTTTAGTCTTTCCCCTCAGTCTTTCCACAAATTGTTCGCCGCGTACTTCAGCACCACGTCGACGCACGATTCGCAGTACCCGTTCTCGAGCAGGTTCTGGACCATCGAATGGTACTTGTCGGTCTGCTCCTCGTCGCGGGTGCGCGCCTTGGTGATGATCCGCGAGATGTCGCGCACCGAGGTCATGAGCTTCTTTTCGATCGCCTCCTTGAGCGGCTCGTAGCTTCGGTAGCTGACCTTTTCGCCGCGCCGCGATGTCGCCCACAAGTAGGCGATCACCTCCTGGCGGAAGCCCTCGGCCGCCGATCCGATGATCGCTATCTGCTCCTCGATCGACTTGAGGAAGCCCTCGTCGGGCGGCAGCTCCTCCTTGGTGTTGCGGTCGCGCACCTTGGTCTTGTTGACGAACGACTCGGCGTGATCGAGGTAATTCTGGAACAGCGCCTCGGCCTGCTCCTGGTACGAGTAGACGAACGCGCGCGTGATCTCTTTTTCCAGCAGATCGAGATATTCCTTGTGCAGGGTGTCCTGCAGCAGCTCGAGATACTGCTTGCGCGTGTCGTCGGCGAGGTCGGCCTCCTTGGTCATCGAGATGATCGCCTCGCGCACGTTGATCGGATTGATGCAGTTGCCGGCGACGTTGTCCGACAACGCGTTGTCGAGCGCCTTCATGATGAAGCGGGTCGAGATGCCGTTCATGCCCTCGCGCTTGGTGTCTTCCTTGAGCTCCTGCACGTCGATCTTCTTGGTGCGGCCCTTCTCGACCACCTCTTCGCCGTTGTACAGACGCAGCTTCGTCATCAGATCGCACTTCGAGGTCGGTTCGAGCCGCGACAGAATCGCGAACATCGAGGCGAGCTCGAGCGTGTGCGGCGCGACGTGGGCGCGGAACTCCGAATTGCGGATGATCTTCTGGTAGATCTTGACCTCTTCCGAGAGGCGCAGATTGTACGGCACCTTGACCACGACGATACGATCGAGAATCGCCTCGTTGGTGTGATCGGCCTTGAACTTCTGCCATTCCGCCTCGTTCGAATGGGCGATAATGCAGGTGTCGACATAGACCATGCCGTGGCGGCCGGGCGCCGGAATCACCTTTTCCTGGGTCGCCGTGATCATCGCGTGCAGGTACTCGGTCTCGTTCTTGAACACCTCGATGAACTCGACGAGGCCGCGATTGCCGACGTTGAGCGCGCCGTTGAGCTCGAGCACGCGCGGATCGCCCTCGGAGTATTGATCGAGCTTCGAGATGTCCTCGGAACCGATCAGCACCGAGGTGTCCTGGTTATTCGGATCGACCGGCGGCACCACGCCGACGCCGACCCGGTTGCGCTTGGAGAAGCTGCGCGTCTCAATGGGGAACTCTTCGTAGCGCTGGCCAAATTCCTCTTTGAGGCGATAGCGGCATACCGGGCACAAGTCGCCCTCGATATGCACCCCGAGCATCTTCTCGAACTCGCGCCGCAGATGGCGCGGAATCAGATGCAGCGGCTCCTCATGCATCGGGCAACCTTCGATCACGTAGACCGCGCCAACCTGCTCGAGCCCGCGCTGCACGCGCTCGACCAGCGAACTCTTGCCCGAGCCCACCGGACCCATCAGGTACAGCACCTGCCGGCTCTCCTCGCCCTTGAGCGAGGCCGAATGGAAGTAGCGGACGATCTGCGCGATCGTTCGCTCGATGCCGAAAAATTCGTCCGCGAAGAAATTGTAAACCTTGATCGGCTCGTCTTTGTACAGACGCTTGGTCCGCGGATCGTCGGTGTCATGGATGCTGCGCATGCCCTGCGTGATGATCATGTCGTAGATGCGCGCATGGGCGAGCTTGGTCATCAGCGGGTCGGCCTTGATCATCTCGAAGTATTCAAGCAACGTTCCACGCCATTGCTTGGACTCACGAGCCGCGCGATCCCGTTTGATTACCTGCTCAAAACTATTCACTTCGGCCATCAGCTAACTCCTTGGTTGGGCAAACCTTCCACGAGGCAGGTGGCTGCCAGGAGAGAGGAACGGTACGGGTGGTTGGGAGCTGTGCAGCTTGCAAAGCGCATCACTTGTTGAAGTATAACTCCGTATCAGAGCGAAGCAAGGAAGAATCTCACCTCATGCGGTCCTTATCCACAAGTTAATATCCATATCAGGACCGCGGCGCTCCGCCGCGCGATCGCCGCGCGTAGCGCCTTCCCTTGAGACGATTTCGCTCGCCGTGTGATTCAATTGCCTCAAACCCCGTCGAGGCCGCCGGGCACGCCGATGCGGGCGCCCAGCACCAGCCGCCCGCGATCGTTTTCAATTTGCGCGGCGAAGACCCGCTCGTCATGCGCGAACGAGATCCACCAGCGCTCGGCGACCGCCCGCGCCAGATAGCCGGCCTTGCTGTCCATCGTGCGGATCGCATCCAGGTCATAGGCCTGGTTCCACGGTCCGCGCATATGGGACCGCGTCGGCACGATATCCGCCAGATGGACAAAGCTCGCGCCGCCCGAATGCACGATCGTCACCTGATGGCCCTCGGTATGGCCGCCCGAGACGATCGCCGACACGCCCGGGACGATCTCCGCGTCGCCCGCCATTGCTTCGATCGATCCGCTGACCGGCTGCAGGCATTCCTCGACATGCCGATAGGCGGCGCGCAGCCGTTCGTTGCGCGTGCCGCGGGCAAGGTCGAGTTCGTCGCGCTGGACAAAGATTCGCGCATGCGGAAAGGCCGGCGCGAAGCCACCCGCCGCGCGCCGCCGCACGATCCCACCGCAATGGTCGAAATGGAGATGCGAGAGGATTACGTGGGTCACGTCGCCCGGCTCCATCCCGAGCGCCTGCAGGCCGTCGATCAGCCAGCCCTCGCCGTGATCGAAGATCCGCCGC
>DATLRA010000070.1:0-16898 GCA_035534935.1 Binataceae bacterium (SeqCode) | reverse complement strand
CGCAGAAAACACAATTTCCCTAAACCAACCTCAACCCATATATCCAGCTCTACGATTTCAATTTCACCGACGATATTCGGCTGATTGCGCGTGAGGACGGCCTGATCGCAGTCAACAACGCGCTGGCCGTCGATCTGACCGGACAGGTCGGCAGCGAATCGGTCGGCCCGCATATGTACACCGGCACCGGCGGACAGATCGCGTTCGGCATCGGCGCCACGATGGCCGGCGGCAAGTCGATTATCGTGCTGCCCTCGACGGCGATCGCCAAGGGCCAGCGGGTCTCGCGGATTGCGCCGAGCCTCGCCCCGGCGTCGGTCTTCACCCTGCCGCGCGCCTTCGTTCATTACGTCGTCACCGAATACGGCATCGCGACGCTCATCGGCAAGTCGCTGCGCGAGCGTGCCCGCGCGCTCTGCGCGGTCGCCCATCCCGATTTCCGTGCCGAGCTCGCGGCCGAAGCCCGCCGCATGTACGGCTAACGCCGGCCCGCGTGATCGCTTCAGCTCGGACGATAGCCGTAAATCCCGTCGAAGCCGGGCGGTCGCCAGCCGCCGTCCGCGCAGGCGACGCACACGGGGAACGGTCGCGCGCGGCCCTCGACGCGGCCCGCCAGCGCGACCATAGCTTCGGGCGAAAAATTTTTGCCGCACGCGACGCAAGTCGCGACCAGCGCCTTGTTGTCCCTGGCCTTGGCACTTGGCATTGCGATTGATTCCTGACCCGCGTGAGCTCACGCCGCGACGCGCGCGCGGCGCTTCAATGGCCGCTTGAGGCGGTGCCAATCGCGATCCCGATCGCGAGCGCGACCAGCACGATAAGCGCAAGCGCGATCAAGCCGCCAACCCGATGCGCCGCCGCCTGCCGCGACGGCTCGATCGGCGCGTCGGTATGCGCCGAGTGGACCCCCGAATTGTAGCCGGCGCGCGAGGTGTAGTAGATGCCGGTGCCGGGCAAGCCGACCGTCCGGGTGACGCCGCGATGGCCAAAGGTCACATGGGCCCCGCGCATGCCGAGCGTCAGACTCGGTCCCGACTTCGAGAGATTGACCGTCAGCCCGGGAAAAATATTGACGCGGCGATAGAATCTGAAATTGCCCATGGCGGCTCGCGCAACGATCGGCGGATGGCTATGGCGCCGAGGAATCCGGCGGCGAGTCGACCCCGGAGGGCGGCGTGGCGGCCTCCGGCGGCGCGGTGATCGTGAAATCGGCCGGCAGGTCGCAGCACAGCCGGAAGCTCGTACCGGCGCGCGGATCGGCGGCGTAGGCCTCGAGCGAGCCGTCGGCATTCACCTTGACCGCCTCGTAGCTGATCGAGCCCGAGGCGCGAGTGACGGAAAAAACGTAGTAGTGGTCGGACTCGAGCGGCTCGGGCGGATCGCCGGTCGGCGTCGATTGCGTGAAGTGCACGGGCACGTTTCCGTAGATGACCTCGGGGATCGCGAAATTGCTCTTCGATCCGCCGATCGGCAGGTCCGAGAACATGCCCTTTTCGTCGTCGATCTGCCACGCCGGCACACCGCCGTCGAAGCGGATGATCGACCCAACGCCGGTGCCGTTGACGCCGGGAGTGGTCGTCACCGGGTCGGCCGCGGAATATTTGATCACGCTGAGCGTGGCCAGGTAGTCGCCCGGATGCGCATAGCTGATATGAATCTTTGCTTCCGGTCCGGCCGGAGTTGTATCGTCCGCCGGTGGCCCGGGCGGCGCCGGCTGCGCGGGCGGAGTCGTCGCGGTGGCGAGCGCGGACTTCAGGTGTGTCGCGCATCCGGCCATCGGCGCGAAGCCCACCAGCGCCGCAGCCAACGCCACCCGCACCGCCGCGGCGATCCGCCGGCCGGCATCCATTCCGCCGCATTCTCCGCGCTTATTCACCGCCGCTGTCCGCCCCCTCCTGCCCTGAATTGGTCCCCATCCGCTTCCTTAATCCGCGTAAGCTTCTTCCTGCATCCGTGAGCGTTTCGATCCGGTGCATACCCGGTCGGCGGTCTCGTTCGCCCCAGCCGGCCTCATCCGCGCCGCCAATTATCCGCGCCGTCTATTGCGCGGGCGAGAAGTCGATCGGCTGCGGCAGGCTGCCACCCGCATTGTAGCCGTAGACCATCCAGCCACCATAGTCGGCGCCGCGCGCGATCAGGAACGCCATCACGATCATCAGGACCACGAATCCGGCGCGGCCGCGCCGTGGCATCGGCCGTGCAATTATCGCCCATGCCGAGAGCGCCAGGCTGAGCGCGAAGACCGTCAGCATCACGCGCCGATGATGATCGAGGATCTGTTCGCGCACCGCCGGCGCGACCATCACGCCCGCGCCGGCGCGCAGCCCCGTCCATACCGCGACCGCGGCGGCGAGCGTGCCCAAGCCGAGCATCCACAGACCCGTCCAGGCCCATGCTTCGCGTCCGGCGATCCACGCCAGCAGGTACATCAGAGTGGCGGCGGTCAACAACGCGACCGGGTAATGAACCACCAGCGGATGGATATTTTGCAGCACCCGCGCGCCGGGGAAACTGAACAGGTCGCGCAGCCGCGCAATCATCCACCCCATCGCGCGCGCTACTTCATCGCTTTGACGACGAGGTAGTTGACGCCGCCCTTTTCGTAGCTCGTGCCGGTCACCGTGACTTCATCTTCCATGTGGGCGATCACGTCTTTGGGCAGCGCCTCATCGTTCTTGGGCGGCAGCAGGATGTACATCTTGTCGGTGCCCTTTTCGACCAGGGCGACCGGGATACCCTTTTTTGCGCAGCCCGTCGCGCACTTCTTATGGTCCGGGCCATGCGCGCCAAGCGTGACGTAGCAGAAGCTGTCCTCGAGCGTGCCCGTGACACGCTGGTCGGCGGCGAACGCCCGGCCGGCGATACTCCCCATCAGTATGACGCCCAGGCCCGCGATGATGATCTTTTTCATTTTTTTGGCTCCACTCCGCTACGGCACCGCGCGCCGAACCGCGGCGCGGCCGCGCCCGACATCGCCGGCGGCGCTACGAGGCCAGATGTGCTCTGGCGGACAATCAACTATCGCAGAAAAACCCCGTAGCCGCGAACCCTCCGGCGGGTCCGACGCTCAGCGCCGGGTTGCCCGCGCCTCGATCGGCGCCCCGACCGCGCTGATCAGTTCGCGCGAACGGGCGCGGCGGGCGCGATTACCCGGCGGCCCAAGGCGATCGAGATGCTTCTCCAGGATCACCTTGAGCTCGCGGTCGAGCCGGTCGAGTTCGAACTCCTCGGGCAGCGGCGGGCGATCCTGCCCCTCCTCGAATCCGCGCCGGCGCCGGCCGTATAGCTCCTGGAGCCGCAACTCCGCCTTGCCCAGCAACATCCGGTACTTCTGGTCGAGGCGGCGCAGCCCCGTGTTGAGCTCGGCCAGCGCGCCGTAACGCCAGCGCAGCAGGAGCCATTCGATCACCGCGAGCAGCGTGATCCCGGCCATCAGGACGGCGGCCACCGCGGCGCTCCAGGCCGCGGCGCGCCACCACGGCAGCACGCGCAGGTCGTGTTGATTCTGCGCGCTGGAGGTGTTGGCAGCCTCGATCTCCGCATGCAGCGCGGCCATCGAACTTTGCGCCGTCGCCGCCTTTTCGTCGGCCTCCTGGCGATCGATCGACAGCCGCTCAACCTGCGCCGAAAGTTCGCGCTCGCGTGTCACCGAGGGATTGGGAATTCTGATCGTCTCGCCGGCCATCAGGCTTTCATTGGAAAGATGGCGGTTGACGCGCGCGATATCGGTGCTCTGCACGCCGAACAGCGCGGCGATCGCCTCGAGCGTATCGCCGGTCCGAATCGTGTAGGGAAAATAGGTGCGCGGTGCCAGCGGTGCGGAATCCGCTTCAGCCGCACTCGCCGAAGCTGGCGTGGCGGCCGGCGTGTCGGGCGCGGCAGATGTGTCGGGTGTCTGAGGCGCTCGTGGTGCGGACTCCCCCGGCGCCGGCGCTTGGCGGACGGCACCGATGGGCCGCGCGATCCGCGGCGGCGCATAGCGTAGCGGTGGCGACGCCGGCAGATCTTCTTCGGTCGGCGCGGCGGCGGCGCTACCCACGATCAGCATGGCGTATCCGCCACCGGCCAGCGCGATGAAGATCGCGCACCTGAGTAATGCCATCCACCAAGTGAGCCGGAGAAAATTCATTGAGCACCGCGCCGATCCATTTCTAGCCTAATTGAAAAGCGCGGCGAAGCAAATGCGGCGATTAGGATTGACACTAACTTAGATTAGCTATTTTTTGCTGTGACGTATGGCCTCATGGATATACGTCGCCGCCGCGCGATGAAAATGCCGCCGCACACGCGTGCCATGCCGCCCCCGCGGTGTCGGTCGCGGGATCGTTCCGGCCGCCGGCGGGCCGCCGCGCCGCTCCCGCCTCGGTCCGGCCATATCGCGTTACCCTACGTTTGGAATCAAATAGCTACTTATAGTGGCAGGACCGCACGATTACCCAGCCGGCGCCTCGGGCAGCCGCAGATGAGCCAGATATTCGCGATTGCCGGCGGCGCCCGTGATCGGTGATTCGATCGTGCCGGCCGCCTCGAGGCCGATCGTCGCGGCAAAGCCGATCACGCCGGCCAACGCCGCCATGCGCAGATGATCGTCGCGCACCACGCCGCCTTTGCCGACTTTGCCGCGGCCCACTTCGAATTGCGGCTTGACCAGCGCGACGATCTCGGCCGGCCGCGCGGCCAGCGCGACCACCGCGGGCAACACCAGCTTGAGCGAGATGAAGCTCGCATCGATCACCACGACGCGCGGCCGCCACGGCAAGTCGGCCGGTGCGACGTGGCGGATATTGGTGCGATCCATCACGGCCACGCGCGGGTCGCGGCGGATGCGATCGGCCAACTGGCCGTAGCCGACGTCGAGCGCGATCACGCGGGCGGCGCCGCGCTGGAGCAGTACGTCGGTGAAGCCGCCGGTTGAAGCGCCGACGTCGAGCGCGTCGCATCCGGCGATGCCGATCGCGAAATGATCGATCGCCGCGGCGAGCTTATAGCCGCCGCGGCTGGCGTATTCGCGCACCGCGCCCACAATCGCGATTTCGGCCGACTCGTCGACCCGCCGATCGGGCTTGGCCGCGGGCTGCGAATTCACCCGCACGCGCCCCGCCATGATCAGGCGCTGGGCCAGTTCCCGGCTCGCGGCCAGGCCGCGCCGGGTCATCTCGATGTCGAGTCGTGTCAAGGTCGAGTCGCGAGCGCATCGGCACAGCCCCGCACGGTGGCCCGTGCTTCAGGCGCGCGCGACGCACGTCGATCGGCGCCCGCCACGGCGCCGCTCAGAACGGGACTTCCTCGTCATCGTCGCCGCCGGCCTGTTTCGCGCTATTCGCCTCGCCGTTGCCGAGCGGCCCTTCGTAGGGTGAGCTCTTGAGTTCGCCGCCGGCCGTGCGCATCAGCACCTCGACGCGGCGCTCGACCTCGTCGAGCTGATGGTTGAGCGATCGGACCAGGCCGACCCCGCGCTCGAACGAGCTGATCGATTCTTCCAGCGACAGCTCGCCCGAATCGATCTGCGCAACGATCGCCTCGAGGTCGGCGAGCCGGTCCTCGAATTTCCCCGGCTCCGCGGCGGGCGTAGCGGCGAGGCGCGCCGCATCCTCATCGGTTCGTTTGCGTTGAATGGCCATCGGACGGTTCAAATCTCCCGGGCCACAGTGCGTGCGGCGAGCCGCCCGCGCTTGAGCCGAATGTCGAGTTCATCGTTGATTGCAACCGCCGCGGCGTCGGTGACCGCGCGATTATCGCGCCGGTTGACGACCACCGCGTAGCCGCGTTCGAGGACCTTGAGCGGCGAAACATCGTCCAGCCGCTGCATCGCGCCGTGCAGGCGGTTGCGCCGATCGGCGGCGATCAGGCCGAGCGCGGCATTGAGCCGCGGAGCCAGCGCCGCCAGCGCCAGCCGCATCGGCGCGACGCGCGCATCAAGGGCGCGGGCCAGGCCAATCGCCACGCGGGCGATTTGCAGGCGCCGCTCGCGCGCCAGACCCAGCGGACTGCGCAGCCGCGCGGCCAGTTCGCCGCAATGGCGCCGGGCGTCGCCAAGTCGCCCCTCGATCGCGGCGGCGAGTGCGGCGCCAGCCTCGTCGGCGCGCTGGCGGACCTGGCGGATTAGGCTTCGCGGATCGCGCAGGCGGGCGCCGTAATGCTCGACCTGGCGGCGCTCGCCATCGATCACGCCGATCATCGCGGCGCCCAGCCGCCTGCGATTTTCTCCCAACTGGCGAAGCAATTCGGCCTTCTCCGGCACGACCATCTGGGCCGCCGCGGTGGGCGTGGGTGCGCGCAAATCGGCGGCGAAGTCCGCGATGGTGTAGTCGATTTCATGGCCGACCGCCGAAACGATCGGAATCTTCGAGCGATTGATCGCGCGCGCCACGGCCTCTTCGTTAAACGCCCACAGATCCTCGAGCGAGCCGCCCCCGCGGCCGACAATAATCACCTCGGCGCGGCCGTCCTGGTTGAGGTCCGCGATCGCGCCGGCAATCTCCTCGGCCGATCCCGCCCCCTGGACCCGCACCGATCGCACGATCACGTGGCTGTTGGGATAGCGGTCGAGCAGGATGCGCAGCATGTCGCGCACCGCCGCGCCGCCCAGCGCCGTGACGATACCGACCGCGCGCGGCATAAACGGGATCGGCCGCTTGCGCGCCTGGTCGAACAGGCCCTCATCCCCGAGCCGCCGCTTGAGTTGCTCGAAAGCGACCTGCAGCGCGCCCGCGCCGCGCGGCTCCATCTCCTCGGCATAGAATTGCAGCGTGCCGCGCGCCTCGTAGAGGTTCACGCGCCCGCGCACGATCACTTCCATCCCGTCTTCGACGCGAAAGCGCAGGCGGCGATGGGCCGAGGCGAACATCACCCCACTGACCGCGCTGCGCGCGTCCTTGAGCGTGAAATAGAGATGTTTCGAAGGGGCAAGGCGCGCGTTGGAGATTTCGCCGACCACCCAATACTCACCGAGGCCGGCCTCGAGCACGTCGCGTACGGCACGCACCAATTGCGTGACGTTGAGCGGCTGGCGCCGCGCCGCGCCCAGCGAGAGCTCGAGCTGGCCGTCCATCACGATGCAACTTACCAGATGCCGCGCGGGCAAACCTAGCCGCCCGCACCGGCGCGCGCCCGGACTGCGCAGCGCGGGCGCTTGGGTTAGGATAGGCGCGCGCCATTCGCGGCGCCGCGGGAGGGGCAGTATGGCCGCAAGCAGCGAGCGCTGGCAGTCAAGCCGGATCCACCATCAGCATCGGCATCCGCCGATTGTCAACGTCAACCTCGAGCACCAGGAGCACATGAGGCTCGGCGATCGCGCCGCCGACGGCTTTGCCAATGCGGTCGGCAGCTGGACCTTCATCGTCACCCAGTCGATCATTCTCGCGATCTGGCTGGCGCTCAACGTCCTCGCCTGGATCCGCCATTGGGATCCCTATCCGTTCATCCTGCTCAACCTCGTGCTGAGCTTTCAGGCCGCCTACGCCGCGCCGATTATCATGATGTCGCAGAACCGGCAGGCGGCTAAAGATCGCCTGATGGCGGAGCAGGATTACCAGATCAATATGAAGGCGGAAGAAGAGCTCAAGGCGATCATGCATCACCTGGAAACGCAGGACGAGATGATGATCGATATCCTGAGCCGGCTCGAGCAGCAGCACCATGAGATGCTCGCGCAACTGAGCGCGCCAGATAAACCGGCCGCTCCCGCCTGACGCACGCGCGCCGCGCAGCGCCGGCGGAGTATGATCCGCCGCCCGCACGTAAGGCGTGCAGGTTGCGCCGACGGTCCCGGACCGGCGCCCGGCGGCCTATTGGCTGGCCGACGCCGAGGTCGAGTTATCGGCCTTGGCCAACTCCACCTTGTACTTGCTCCAATGGTCGAGAATGCTCACCGCCGCGTCGAGCTGGATATCTTTGGGCGCCTTCACATTCGCCGCGCCTGGGCCGCTAGTGCCGTCGCCGGCCGGAGCGGCGGTCGCGGGCGCGCCATCCTGGGCGCCCCTGGGCGTGCCGCCCTTTTTCTGCTGCTGATTGTTCTTGAAATGATGCAGCAGGTCGCTCTCGTGAATCTCTTCATCCTCATCGATCTGGCCGCCCGAAGCCTCCAGCGAAGCGAGCGTCGGCTTGGGCAGTTCGACCACCACGTCGGGCGTGATACCGACGGCCTGGATCGACCGTCCGCTCGGCGTGTAGTAGCGCGCGGTGGTCAGGCGCAGGGCCGAATCGTCATCGAGCGGCAGAATCGTCTGCACCGATCCCTTGCCGAAAGTCAGCGTGCCCGCGATGATCGCGCGGCGCTGATCCTGCAACGCGCCGGCCACGATTTCGCTGGCGCTGGCGCTGCCGCCGTTAACCAGCACGACCATCGGATAGTCGTCGAAATCCTTTTTCTTGTGGGCGAAGTATTTCTGCTGCTGATTCGCGTCCCGCCCCTGCGTATAGACCACCAGCCCGCCGTCGAGGAAGTCGTCGCCGATCGAGACCGCCTGGTTGAGCAGGCCGCCCGGGTTATCGCGCAGGTCGAGCACCAGCCCCTTGATATGGCCGTGATGTTCCTTGGTGAATTTGTCCAGCGCCTTCTCGACGTCGGTGTCGGAGCCGTCCTGGAAGGTCGAGATACGAATGTAGTCGAAGCCGTCGGCGATCGGCTTGGCCTTGACCGACGCGATCTTGATCACGTCGCGCGCGACCGTCACGGTGAACAGGTCGGGAATCCCTTCGCGATGGATCGTCAGATGAATCTTGCTGCCCTTGGGACCGCGCATCCGCTGAACCGCTTCGGTCAGCGACATGCCCTTGGTGAAGTCGTTGTCGATCTTGACGATCTGATCGCCCGACTTGATTCCGGCCTTGTAGGCCGGCGTGCCTTCGATCGGCGAGACCACCGTCAGCATGTCGTCCTTGATCGTGATCTCGATTCCCAAACCGCCGAAACTGCCGCGGGTCTCGACTTCGAGATCGCGGTACAGATCGGGCGTCAGGTAGGCGCTATGCGGATCGAGCGAGGCCAGCATGCCGGTGATCGCGCCGTTGATCAGATCCTTGGTCGAGACCGGCTCGACGTAGTTCTTCTGGACGATCGCAAGCACGTTGGCGAAGGTCTGGAGCTGTTGGTAGGTGTCGTCGGGCAACGCCTGCGCGCGCTGCACGGCCAGATCGCCGATGACCAGAACGCAGACGCCCACCGCCAGTGCGATCGCACCAAACAATCGATTCCGTTTTTTAGCTGCCATCCGGTCTCCGCCTGAATTCAATTTCGGTTCTCGCCACGCGTCCCCGCGCATGCGGTCCATCCGTGCCCGGCGCCGGGAGGAGTTCCCCGGCCGCTATCGATTGCGCGCCCGGCCCTGATTGCCCGGCGCGCCACGATCACCCGGTCTTCGAATCCAGCAACTCGCGCAAAGCATCGCGGATTTCCGGGTTGGACCAGTCGTAGGGTCCCAGGTGATGAGCGACGATGCGGCCGTTGCGATCGATTATAAACGTCTCCGGGATGCCACTCACATCGTATGCTTCGCCCACCTCGTTGTCAGGATCGAGCAACGCATCAAATTTGAAGCCGTTGGTACGCATATACGGAGCGACTGCCGCCAGTCCGTCGGTATCCTGGCTGACCGCCAGGATGACGAAGCCGCGATCGCCGCCCAGCTTCTCATAAAGGTTCTCGATCGACGGCATCTCCTCACGGCACGGTCCGCACCAGGTCGCCCAGATGTTCAGAAATACCACTTTGCCACGCAGTGAGAAGAGTGAAATCGTCTTGCCGCGCAAATCTTTGAGCTTGAAATCGATGGCAAGCTTGCCGGCCGCGGCGGTTGGCGCATTGGCGTTCTTAATCGTCAGCGGATCGTTGGCGTCATCGGAGGCCGGCGCGCCGCCACCCGGCGCGTTGACGTAGACCATCAGGCCGAGCGCCGCGCCCATAATCGCCACGGCGATCGCGGAGAGGATCTTCGCGTCACGATTCATCGTTCAGGCCCGGATTGCCTGCGGGGCCGCGCGGGCCGGCGCGCGGGCCGCCGTCAGATACCAGACCGCGACGCCGCTTAAGACCATCACGATCGAGATCAATTGTGCTTCGCTCAGCCCGTACATCACGCGCGGGTTGATGCGCACGAACTCGACCATAAAGCGCGCGAGGCCCGCCAGAATCAGGTAGAGGCTCAGCAGACGGCCCTCAGGGGCGCTTTTGCGGATCGACCACATCAGGACGAAAATCGCGGTGTAGAGCAGCACCTCGTAGATCGGCGCCGGATGGACCCGCACGCCGGGAAAGTAGCCCGAGACCAGTTGGCCGTGCGCGTCGAGCCGTAGCACCGTGCGCGCGCTCCAGCCGACGATCGCGTGCGGATAGGCCATCGCCCACGGCAGCGTCGACGGCAGCCCCCAATCGCCGTCGCCCGACAACTGGCAGCCCATCCGCCCGAAGGCCTGGCCCAGGATCAGCGCCGGTGCGCACATGTCGAAGGTGGTCAGAATGCGGACCTTGTAGCGCCGCGCGATCACCGCCGTGCTGATGAGGCCGGCGATCAGCCCGCCGTACCAGACGAATCCGGAGCCCGAAAAGACCATCGACCACGGGTCGCTCGCGTAATACGTCCAGTTGTCGAAAATATCGTAGATCCGCGAGCCGACGATCCCTGAAATCGCGCCCCAGACCACCACCGCATTGGCGAAATCCGGGCTGATTCCCCGCCGCTTGCATTCGCGCGTGAGCAGGAAGTCGCCGCTGATGAAGCCCAGCGCCATCATCAGCCCATAGCTGTAAATCGTCAGTGGACCGAGGTGCAGGAGTACCGGAATCATAACTAATCAACTCTATAATACGTCGGCATTCGGCGCGACAGCGGTTATGGTGGTCGCAGCGGCGGCGGCCGCCGCCGCCACGATCAACCGGCCCGGGACGTCGCGGACTACTCCGCGGACGATATATAGGACGAAACGATGCGCGCAATTGTTCAACGGACGAGCCGCGCCGAGGTCCGCATCGGCGGGCGCACGGCGGGCCAGATCGGCCGCGGCTTCGTCGTGCTGGTGGGCGTGGCCCACGACGATAACGAGGGCGACGCCGATTACCTGGCCGATCGCGTCGCCGGGCTGCGCGTGTTCGCCGACGCCGCGGGCAAGATGAACCTCGCGATCGGCGCGGCCAACGGCGCGTTCCTGATCCTCTCGCAATTTACCCTGCATGCCGACGTGAGCCAGCGCCGCCCGTCGTTCAGCGCCGCGGCGCCGCCCGCCGCGGCCCGCCGGCTCTACGATTACTTCGTCTCGCGCGCGCGGCTGAGCGGTGTTAGGGTTGAGACGGGTGAATTTGGCGCTGCGATGGAACTCGAACTGGTCAACGACGGGCCGGTGACGATTATCCTCGACAGCCGCCGGCGCTAGCCGCGAGCAATCAGAATCATGGCGCGAGCAGGCTTTTACGCGGTCGAATCGGGCAAGATTTCGTTTCGCCGCGACGGCAACTGGTACAGCGATGACGAGCGCATCGACAACCCCCGCATCGCCCTGCTCTTCAGCCGCAGTATCCGGCGCAACCCCGACGGCAGCTTCTATCTGCAGGTCGCCGAGGAGCGCGCATCGATCACGGTCGAGGATACGCCGTACGTGGTGCGCACGGTCGAGGACGACGGACGCGGCGGCTTCACGATCGTGACCAACGACGACGCGCGCGAGCCGCTCGACCCGGCGACGCTCGAAGTCGGCGCCGACCACGTGCTCTATTGCGCAGTCAAGGCGGGCGCGCATCGGGCGCGCTTCCTGCGCCACGCCTACTACCATCTGGCGGAACACTTCGCGACCGACGACGGCGAAAACTTCGCGCTTGTGATTGGCGGGCGGCGCCATCGGATCCGCCGCGCGGCGAGCGCCGATCGCGGCGCGCCATCGACGCACTGATTTGGCTGGCGATTCGCCCCACGGCGCGCAGACCGTAATCGCCGAGCCGAACTTCCACGTCGTGCTGGTGCGGCCCGAGATCCCGCAGAATTCAGGCTCGATCGCGCGCTTAACGGCGGCCACCCGCACGCGGCTCCATCTGGTCGGCCCGCTCGGCTACTCGCTCGCCGATCGCTATCTGAAGCGCGCCGGGCTCGACTACTGGCCCTACGTGGACTACCGGACCTACGACGATTGGGACGGCTTCGACGCGCGGCACAATTCGCTCGCCGCGCCCAACTTCAAGTATTTTTCGGCGCGCGCCGAGCGGACTTATCTCGAGGCCGGCTATTGCCCCGGCGATTTTCTGGTCTTCGGCAGCGAGACCAAGGGACTCGGTGCGGAGTTCCTCGCCGCGCGGCGCGCGGATACATTCCGGATTCCGATTTTCGAGCCGGGCGTGCGCAGTCTCAACCTCGCCAACGCGGTCTCCATCGTGTTGTACGAAGCGCTCCGCCAGGCGGGCAAACTCACCCGCGCCTGAGCCGGCCGGCTACGGCGTCGCGGCGGCGGCGGGCGGCGTCAGTTGCACGAACGGCATCCCGCCGCTGCCGGTCACCTGGGGCAGCGTGCCGTTCCATTTTTGCAACGCCTCGTACTGAATCAGCATCGGCGTGAGCGACGAATTCAGCACCTGATTCGCGTCGGCCTGGGCCTTGGCGCGGATCATCGTCGATTGCGCGATACCGTTGGCCTCGGCGACGCGCTGCTCGGCTTCGGCGGTGCTCTGCGCGACCTTGTTCTGCGCCTCGAGCGCGCGCTGCGTGGCCTCGATTACGGCATTGATCGAGTCCTCGACCTGCGGCGGCAGCCGCATCTTTCCGACAATCGAAATATTGTCGAAGCGGATTCCGTCGGCGCCGAGCTTGGCATGCAAATCGTCCAGCACGCGCTCGAGCAGCACCTGCTTTTGCGGGCCGACGATCTGCATGATCGGCATCTTCGAGGCCTCGATACTGAAGAAGTCGCGCACCTGGTTGCGCACGTAGATATTGGTCAGCGTGTTCGCGTCTTCGCGGAACTTAAGGAAGATATGCGGCACCATATCGGCGTCGATCTGATAGCTCACCCCGACGTCGAAGTTGAACGGCACGCCCTCCTGCGAATTGGCGGTAAAGCTCTCGTCGTGCGGGGCGCCTTCGTTCAGCCCGGCGGTCCATACCACGTTCTGCATGAAGGTGGGGAACTGATAGATCTCCTCGGTCCACGGGTTGTACCAGACGCGGCCAGTGATCACCGGGTAGTCCTGCACGCCGCGCTGCGAGCCGTAGAGTTTGACGCGGATCCCGGCCCATCCGGGCTCGACCTTGGTGCATCCCGAATTACCCATCGCGGCGACCACCAGCAGCAACACCAGCACACCCATCCGTTTCAATACGGCAACTCCTCCTGCGATAACCACGCCGATCAGGATCGCGAACAGCGCGAAGCCGGTGGCGACTTTCGCGTTACTGGGCGCGCTGATCAGGTCGCAACTCCTGGTGAAGCCGGCGAAGATCACGACCACGAAGACGATTAGGCCGATAGTCCAAAGCACGGTGCGCATAAAGCGCTCCTTCGGCGAAGCCTGACGCGCGGCGCCGGCGCGCGGGATTACCGCAACCGGATTCGATCGATGGATGGTGGGTAGCATCGGCATTCGAGGCCGCGTCGTGGACGACTTCTGCGGTTTAACCTAATCATCGCGCGCAGCAAATGCGACGGCGCGCGTCAGGCCTCCGGCTAACGAAATAATTCAACGCTGGACCAAGCCCCTCTGTCATTCTGAGTCCGGCGAAGAATCCCGGGATTCTTCACGTCGCGGACTCCCTTCAGAATGACAACGTGACTTGTGCGGAGGTGCCCTAACGGCGGCGGGTGGCGCAGGTGCCGCAGCCGGTGGTGCATCCGCCAGCGGCGGCTCCGGCGGCGTCTTGGGCGGCCGGCGGAGGGCCGAAATAGTAGCCCTCGGCCTCGAGCGCACCGGCGCTGATCCAGCGCAGATCGACCCCGACCGGACCGTCGCAATGCACGCAGCGGCGCTGCCCGGCATCATTCTCGTAGATCACGTGGGTCAGGACGACGCGTTCGCACGCCGCACAATGTGCGGTGGGAAAGGCGGAAGTTCGTTGGGCGCCGTCGCGCATGGGATTAAGATCGGATAGTAGACTTGGCCCGCCCACCGATGCAATTCGCCGTCGCAAAGCGAACAGCGCCGCGCGTCAGAGGCGCGCGTAGGGCGCGCCGAGCGCACTCGGCGATTGCGCCTGCCCGCCGACGATCGCCAGCATGACGATCGTCAGCGCGTAGGGCAGCGCGAGAAAAAGCTGATAGGGCACCGCCGTGCCGAAGGCTTGCAGGCCGAATTGCAGCGCCATCGCGGCGCCAAACAATAGCGACGCGGCGGCGACACCCCAGGCCCGCCAGCGGCCGACGATCACCACCGACAGCGCGACGTAGCCACGACCGGCCGACATCCCTTCGACGAAGGTGTTGGCGTAGGCCAGCGTCAAATAGGCTCCCGCCAGGCCGCTCAGCACTCCCGCCATCAGCAGGGCCTGCCAGCGCAGGCGATAGACCGCCAGCCCGAGCGCGTCGGCGGCTTCGGGCCGTTCGCCCGCCGCGCGCAGTTCCAGGCCGAAGCGCGTGCGCCAGATGAGCGCGCCGACGATCGGCACCAGCACGAAGGCGAGGTAGACCAGCCCGTTCTGGTCGAACAGCGCCGGACCGACGATCGGAATACGCGCGAGCGGGCCGAGCGCCAGAGGGCGCATCGGCGTGATCGTCAGGGCGCGGCCGGTGACGCCGAAAATCCGCCGGTAGCAGATTCCGGTCAGGCCGAGCGCGAGCATATCGATCGCGGTGCCGGCGACCACCTGGTTGACCGCGAGATTGACCACCACCAGCGCGAACAGCGCGTTGAGCGCGACCGCCGCGCCGATCGCGGCGGCCAGGCCGAGCGCCAGGCTGCCGCTGAACCAGGTCGCGGTCAGTCCGAAAAACGCGCCGCACAGCATCGCGCCCTCGATCCCAATATTGACCACACCGCCCTGCTCGACGATCAGTTCGCCAAGCGCAGCGAGCAGAATTGGCGCGGCCATCGCGATCGCCGAGCTGAGAAACGCTTCAAGCATCGCGGGTGGCAATGGGCGCGGCGGGCGGCAGCGCGGCCGGCGGCGCTCCGGGATCATCCGGGCCGGCGGCGGGTGCGCCCAGGATCGCGGCGCGCAGCGCGCCGGTGGCCGACGCGTCGAAGGCGAGCAGCGTCAGGATCACCAGCGCCTGGATCACGTAGACCAGTTCGGGCGAGACCCCGGCCGCGCGCTGCATCGCCTGCGAGCCGTTGTCGAGCGCGCCGAAGAGCACCGCCGCCGGGACGATCGCGAGCGGATTGAGCCGCGCGACGAGTGCCACCGCGATCGCCTCGTAACCCCATCCGGGCGAGAGCGTTTCGTACAGCCGATGGGTAATCGCGGAGACCTGCACCGCGCCGCCGACCCCGGCGATCGCACCGGCAAGCGCGAGCGTGCCGATCGTCATCCGCGCGATCGGAATCCCGAAGAAGGCGCTGGCCCGCCGGTTGCGGCCGAGCGCGCGCAATTGAAAGCCGGCCGCCGTATGAAACAACCCCAGATAGCAGGCCACCGCGAGTCCCGCCGCGAGCAGCATCCCGAAGTTCAGGCGGCTCGGCGCCAGGTAGACGTCGAAGGTCGCGGCGGCGGCGATCGGCGCGCTGGCCGGAAACGCGCCCGAGGCCTCCATCAGCGGGCCGTGGACGGCGAAGCTCAGAACTTGCGCGGCGACGAAGTTGAGCATGATCGTGCTGATAACTTCGTTCACTTCGCGCCGCGCGCGCAGCCCTCCGGCGATCGCGCCCCACAGCGCGCCGCCGCCCGCGCCCGCCGCGAGCATTGCGACGATCGCGGCGCCGTGCGGCCATCCGCCGAGCGCCGGACCGATCGCGCCGGCGGCCAGCGCCCCGATCAGCAATTGCCCCTCGGCGCCGATATTCCACAGCGCACCCTGAAAGGCCACGGCAACCGCCAGGCCGGTGAAGATGAGCGGGGTCGACTTGACCAGCGTATCGGTCAGCGCGAGCCAATCGCCAAAGGCGCCGCGCCACAGATCGGCGAAGACCTCGACCGGCGACGCGCCGAGCGTCAGCAGGACCAGCGCCAGCACGATCGCGATGACCACGGCAAACAGTATCAACGCGGCGACCGGGCGAATCGCGGCGGCGAGGCGCGCGATCGCGGATCCACCGCGCGCCGGCGCGCTACGCGGTGCGCTCACGACGCCGCCCCGGCCATCAGCAGGCCCAGCCGCGCCGGATCGCGATCGCCCGCGGCGGTCTCGATCAGGCGGCCACCGCTCAGGACGTAGAGCCGGCCGCAGAGCTCGAGGAGTTCATCGAGGTCGCCCGAAATCAGCATCACCGCGCCGCCCGCGGCGGCGAACTCGCGGAGCATCTGGCGCACCGCCTCGGCGGCACGCAGATCGAGGCCGCGGCCGATATCGTGCGCCACGATCACGCGCGGCGCGCCGGCCATCGCGCGCGCGACCGCCAGGCGCTGGCGATTACCGCCCGAGAGCGCGCCGGCCAGGCCGGCCGGACCGGTCGCGGTGCGAATCTGAAAGCGCTCGAGCAGTTCGCCGCAGAATGCCGCGGCACGCGAGCGCTGAAGCCATCCGCGGCGGGTAAAGCGCGTGCGCACGGGACGCGCCAACAGGATATTTTCCCACAGCGTCATATCGAGGATCAGGCCATCGCTGTCGCGATTTTGCGCAATCACGGCGAGCCCGCCGGCGGATCGCAAAGCGCTCCGCGCCGCGCCGCCGGACGAAGCGTCATCGTCCGCGCGACCCATCACGATGCGCCCCGCGCCCGGCGTGCGCATCCCCGCCAGCACCTCGATCAGTTCGGCCTGGCCGTTGCCGTCGACTCCGGCAACGCCGGCAATCTCACCCGCCGTCAGGGTGAAGCCGATCGAGTCGAGCAG
>DATLRA010000069.1:0-34899 GCA_035534935.1 Binataceae bacterium (SeqCode) | reverse complement strand
GACTCCGTTCGGAATGACGACCTGACTCGTGCGGAGTTTTCCTGGCGGCCCGGCGGGTCAAGCTAAATCTTCTGCTTGGACTGGCGCCAGTCGGCGAGGAATTTCTCGAGCCCGGCGTCGGTCAGCGGATGCTGCAAGATCTGCTTGATCACGGCCGGTGGCAGGGTGGCGATGTGCGCGCCCGCCTCGGCCGCGTGCAGCAGATGGAGCGGCGAGCGAATCGAGGCGACCAAGACCTCGGCGGGATAGTCGTAGTTGTCCATGATGCGCACGATCTGATCGATCAACAGCAGGCCGTCGTGGCCGATATCGTCGAGCCGGCCGACGAACGGCGAGAGAAAGCTCGCGCCGCATTTGGCCGCCGCCAGCGCCTGCAGCGGGCTGAAGATCAGCGTCACGTTGACCCGGATACCGCGGTTGGCGAGCGCGCGGGTGGCCTTGAGGCCCTCGATCGTCATGGGGCATTTGACGACGATATTGGGATGCAGGGCGGAGAGCTTGAGCCCCTCCTCGAGCATCGCGGGGGCGGCGGTGGCGACCACTTCGGCGCTGACCGGGCCGTCGACGATGGTGCAGATCTCGCGCAGCACGTCGAAGTAGGGGCGGCCGGATTTGGCGATCAGGCTCGGATTGGTGGTGACGCCGTCGGCGAGGCCAAGCTCCGCGATTTCGCGGATTTCGCCGGCCTCGGCTGAATCGACAAAGAACTTCATCGCGTGGCTACCTCGCGTCTGGAGGGCGGCGGCCGGATCACGTCGGCGCGCGCCAGGCTAACCCGATAAGGCGATTTGAGGCTCGCCAACAAGTCGGAAATCGTTACATTTAGTTTGGGATGGATCAGGGTCGGGGCCAGCTCGGCCATCGGCGCGAGCACGAAGCGCCGCTCGTGGAGGCGCGGATGCGGCAGCGTCAGCGCGCGCGTGGCGACGGTCTCGTGGTTGAAGAACAGCATGTCGAGGTCGATGGCGCGCGGCTGATGCGCGGGGTGTGCCGTGGGCCGGCGGCCGGGCGCGCGCTTGCGGCCCATCGTGCGTTCGATCGACAAAAGGCGGCGCATCAGCGTGTCGGCTGGCAGTTCGGTTTCGATTTCGACTACTCCGTTCAGAAACGGCCCCTTGATCTCGCCGACCGGTTCGGTTTCGTAGATTGACGACTGGCGCACGATGCGGGTTCCGGGCAGGCTCGCGACGCGCACAATCGCCTCCCGGTAATTGACGGCCCTATCGCCGAGGTTGGTTCCGATGCCGATGAAAACCCGATGGGGCATTCCCCGCCGTCACAGCCGCAGCGCCTGTATACGTCCCACCGCCTCACGCAAACGCTCGCTCGGCACGGTCAGTGAAAAGCGAACGTAACCCTCGCCACCCTTGCCAAAGCCGGAGCCCGGCGTAATTACCACGCCGGTCTCGCGGAGCACCCGCTCCGTGAACGAAACCGAGGTATAGCCCTTGGGCGTTTCGACCCAGAGATAGAAAGTTGCGCGCGGCTTGGCGCATTGCAGGCCCAGAGCGCCGAGCGCGGCGACCATCAGATCGCGCCGCTCCTGGTAGATTGCGCAGTACTGATGCAGGGTCTCGTCGCTGCCCGTCAGAGCCTCGATCGCGGCCTCCTGCACGGCCTGAAAGACGCCCGAATCGACGTTGGTCTTGACGGTGCCGAGGGCGCCGACCAGGGCCGCGTTGCCGACCGCGAAGCCGACCCGCCAGCCGGTCATCGAGTAGGTCTTGGAGAGCGAATGAAACTCGATTGCGCATTCGCGCGCGCCATCAATCTCAAGCAGGCTCGGCGCTTGATAACCGTCGAAAGCGATTTCGGAGTAGGCAATGTCATGCGCGAGGATGATGTTGTGCTTGAGGCAGAAGGCGACGACGTCACGGTAAAACGACAATTCCGCAGTCGCCGCGGTGGGATTGTTGGGATAATTAATCCACATGAGCTTGGCGCGGCGGGCGATTTCGGCGGGAATCGCGCTCAGGTCGGGCAGAAATGCGTTCTCCTTGCGCAGCGGCATGTAGTACGGCTCGCCGCCATTGAAAATGCATCCCGAGTAATAGACCGGGTAGCCCGGCGACGGGATCAGAACGATATCACCGGGATCGACCACGGCGACGGGAAAGTTCGCGATACCCTCTTTCGAGCCAATCAATGCGCAGACTTCGCGCGCGGCGTCGAGCGTGACGTTGAAGCGCCGCTTGTACCATCCCGCTGCCGCTTCACGAAACCGGTCAAGCCCCTGGTAGTCGGGGTAGCGATGGTTGGCCGGCAGGTCGGCGGTGCGCTTGAGCGCCGCGACGATATGGGCCGGCGTGGGCAGGTCGGGATCGCCAATCCCGAGGCTGATTACGTCAACCCCGGTCTGCTGAACTTCGCGTTTGAGACGGTCGAGTTCGGCGAATAGATAGGGTGGAAGAAGGTTCAGCCGTGAAGCGACTTTGATCTGCACCTGACGAGGCAATCTCCAATCCGTGGACGTGGCCAATCATTAACACAAATCAGGCGGGGCCGAAACGGGGCAAGGGCTTAACCCGGCGCTGCGCGAAGGGGTTTTGCACACCGGCGCAAGGCTCTGCGCGGTTATGCACAGGCGATCGGCGCGGCAAGTACGCGCCAATCGCCCGTGGCACCCTGGCGCGCTCGCGCGCGATCGGCATGAAGCCCCTGCGGGCCAATGAAATTCTGGCGTTAGGATAATTTTGTCATAACTTTGGCTTGCGGCGGGGTGCGCGCGATGTTAGTTATTCTTTCGTTTGAGATTCTGGAATGACGCTTTCTGTTGTGAATAATACGACCGCCTATTGCTTCGGGTTGACCGCGGCCAGCCAAGCTTGTTACTTCTGCCGTCGCACCGTTTTCGGCCCGGCCGCCGCGGAAGTCCGCGCGGCCCTCCTGACGGTCGTGAGATGAGCCAGATTTGAGACGATGAACCGCATACTAATTCCAGTCGCCGTGCTCATGTTCGTGGGTGGCCTCTACACGGTCGCGGTTTCCGAGCGGCCGTGGGATCCGCGCATTGGCGTCGAACAGCCGATTCCGTTCAGCCATCGCGTCCACGCCGGCATCAACAAGATTCCGTGCCAGTACTGCCACGAATACGCGCGGCGCTCGGCAAATTCCGGCGTGCCGCCGATCGAGCGATGCGTGGGCTGTCATGGCAGTGCGCTCCTCGGTGGTATCCAGCCGGTCACGCGGCCTTGGACCAACGATTCTCAACCACCGTTTGAGATTCGCTGGAACCGGATCTACACGCTGCCCGATTTTGTCCGCTTCGTTCACAAGCCCCACATCTGGGCGGGTGTGCAGTGCCAGGAATGTCATGGGCCGGTTGAAACCATGGACCGGGTTGTGCCCGTGCACGAGATCAACATGGGTTTCTGTGTGAGCTGCCATGCCCAGCGCGGCGCTACCCAGGAATGTTTTGTCTGCCACCACTGAGCGAGGAAGCGAAATGTCAGACGGGCTGTCCAGGCGGTCATTCATCAAGCTAGCAGCTACGGCTTCGGCCGCGGCTGCGATTCCCGGTTGCGAACCGGCCGCCAGAAAGCTGATTCCCTACGTCGTTCCCGACGAGAACCTGATTCCCGGGGTGCCGACTTTTTACGCGACGACTTGTGCTGAATGTTCGGCCGGATGCGGCGTCGTGGCGCGTGTGATGGAAGGGCGGGTGATCAAGCTCGAGGGCAATCCCGCCGATCCGATAAGCCAGGGCGCGATCTGCGCGCGCGGCCAATCCGCCCTGCAGGGCCTGTATAATCCCGACCGTCTGGCCAAGCCGCATCGGCGCGGCGGCGACGGCAAGCTGACGGCGATCGAATGGGACGACGCGGCCAAGCTGCTCAACGACCAGCTCGCGGCGGCGGCGAAGGCCGGCAAGGATCGCGTCGCGTTTGTCGGCGCGGCCCAGGGGCCCGCCCTGGACAAAGTTACGCAGGCGTGGGCGCAGGCCTACAACTCGAGCCGCGTGATCTTCTGGGAGGCGTTTAGCGATGAGCCGGCGCGAGCCGCGGCCGAGGCCTGTTTCGGGCGCCCCGACCTGCCTATCTACCGGCTCGATCAGGCCGAGACGATCATTTCGTTCGGCGCCGATTTCGTCGAGACCTGGGATTCGCCGGTCGAGTACGCGCGCCAGTTCGCGCAGTTCCGGATGCCAAAAACCCGCGCTGGGGGTCTCAGTATCGGCCATGCCGCATACGTCGGCCCGCGCCTCAACGCCACCGCCGCCAAGTGCGACGAATGGGTCGCGGCGAATCCGGGCAGCGAGGGCGCGGTGGCGATGGCGGTGCTCAACGTGGTCGTCACCCAGGGCTGGGTGTCGCAAGCGGCGGGCGTCGACGTGGCGGCGCTGAAGACTTTGGTCGCCGATTACGATCCGGAAAAAATCAGTGCGCAGACCGGCGTCTCGGCGGCGACGATTACGAAAATCGCGGGCTGGTTCGGGCAGGCGACCGACGGCGCCGTGGCTCTGGCCGGCGGCCCCGATCCGCAAGCCCATCTGGCGGCCTTCATCCTCAACGCGGTAAGCGGCAACCTCGGCAAGACGATGGTCTTCCTCGACGGTGCGCCGGCGCGGGCGACCAGCAGCCTGGCCGACGTCCGCGCGGTGATCGATGCGATGCGCGATGGGCAGGTCGACGTTCTGGTGATCGCGGGCGGCAATCCGGCCTACACGATGCCGCCGGGCGACGCGTTCAAAGACGCGGCTAATCGAGTCGGCTTGGTGGTCTGGGCGGGCGAGGTGCCCGACGAGTCGGCGGAGTTGGCGAGTCTGTGGCTCCCGACCCATCATGCGCTCGAAAGCTGGCGCGACAGCAATCCGCGCGCGGGTGTCTATGGCCTAGGCCAGCCGGTGATGCAGCCGGTGTTCCCAAGCCGGCCGCTGCACGACATCCTGATCGAGTCGGCGCATCTGGGCGCCGGCACTGCCGGCCAGGCGATCGCCTACGAGAACGCGGCCGATGCGGTCAGTACCGCGTGGCAGGAGTTGCAGGGCAAAATCGGCGCGTCGGCCACGCCCAAGCAATTTTGGGACGACGCGCGCCGCCATGGCGGAGTCTTTCAGGCGGCCAAAGAAAACACGGTCAAGCTTGCTCCGGCGGTTTTGGCGCAGAAGAGCCCGGTGCCAGGCGCCGCGGCGCCGCTCACGCTGTGGGCCTTTCCGCATATCTTTCTTTACGACGGACGTGGCGCGAACAAGCCGTGGTTGCAGGAGATTCCCGATCCGATTACCCAGGTCGTCTGGGATAGCTGGGCCGAAGTCCATCCGGAAACCGCCAAGCAACTCGGCCTGGTCAAGGATTACGAGGGCGCGCGGCTGTTCGCCGGCATCAACATGGTCGAGATCTCGACGCCCAGCGGACCGATCGAGCTGACCGTGACCATTTCGCCGCTGGTCAAGCCCGGCGTGATCGCGGTGCCCTACGGCCAGGGCCATACGTCGTATGGCCGCTACGCCCGCGGCATCGGGGTCAACCCGTTTGCGTTTCTGCCGGAGGGCACACGCAATCTCGCGGTGAATGCGCGCAAGATCGACAAAACCCACAAGCTGGTCACGCCGCTCGGCAAGAGCGACATGATGGGCCGCACGATTATCGAGGCGATGAGCCTCAACGATCTGGCTAAAGGGGTCGAGCCCGACTTCGGCGAAGAAAAAATCGACCAGCCCTACGAGATGTACCCGCCGTTCGTTTACGCGGGCCACAAGTGGGGCATGACGATCGACGTCAACTCGTGTACCGGATGCAGCGCGTGCATCGCGGCCTGTTATGCCGAGAACAACATCCAGGTGGTTGGCAAGGCCAACGTCGATCTCGGCCGAATCATGTCGTGGATCCGCGTCGAGCGTTATATCCGCGATCCGGAAGAGATCAAGGAGGGGCCGCCGGTCTATATCGCGCCGGTGCTCTGCCAGCAGTGCGATCATGCGCCGTGCGAGCCGGTCTGTCCGGTGTTCGCCTCGTCGCATACCAGCGAGGGGCTCAACGCGCAGATCTACAACCGCTGCATCGGCACGCGATTTTGCGAAAATAACTGCCCGTACAAAGTGCGCCGTTTCAACTGGTACGCGCCCGAGTTCATCGAACCGCTCAACTTTCAGTTGAATCCCGACGTGACCGTGCGCGGCGCGGGCGTGATGGAAAAGTGCACCTTCTGCATCCAGCGCATCACGACCGCTGAAATCGACGCGCGCACCGAGGATCGCAAGCTCATTGATGGCGAGATCATACCGGCCTGCGCGCAGGCCTGTCCGGCGCGCGCAATCAGCTTTGGCGATATCAACGATCCGAACAGCGCAATGATGAAGCGGCGCGACGATAACCATGGCCGCACCTACACAATGCTGCCCGAGTTCAATGCGTTGCCCGCGGTGACCTACCTGCGCGACGTGTACCAGGAGAAGGGGAAAGCCTAAATGGCAGCCGCCGTCGAACCGAGCAATATTCAATTAAGTTACCTCGACGTCGACCGCACGGCCCAGCGGGTGATGGCGCCGGCCGGTCTCAAGTACTGGCTGTGGGTGGCGTTCTGCGCCTTCCTGGTGGCGCTCGGCGGCGCCTTCTGGACCCGCCAGATATATGAGGGGCTGGGCGTCACCGGCTACGGCCAGCCGACGTTGTGGGCGGTCTATATTACGGACTTCGTCTTCTGGGTCGGTATCGCGCATTCGGGCACGCTGATCTCCGCGGTGCTCTTTCTCTTCCGTACGCGCTGGCGCACGGCGGTCTACCGCTGCGCCGAGACGATGACCATATTTGCCGTAGTAACGGCCGGCCTTTTCCCGATCGTCCATTTGGGACGGCCGTGGTTCTTTTACTGGCTCTGCCCGTACCCCAATGAGCGGTTCCTGCAGCCCGACTTCCGTTCGCCGCTGACCTGGGATTTTTTCGCCATCAGTACTTATCTTACGACCAGTACCCTGTTCCTGTCGGTGGGCTTGATTCCGGATATCGCCAATATGCGCGACATCTCGATCGGCTGGCGCAAGAAGTTTTATACCATCCTGTCCTGCGGATGGCAGGGGACCGATAGCCAGTGGCGCAACTTCTCGATGGCGTACCTGTTGCTGGCGGGCTTCGCCACGCCGCTGGTGCTGTCGGTGCACAGCGTGGTCTCCTGGGATTTCGCGACGATGCAGACGCCGGGCATGCACAGCACGATCTTCGCGCCATACTTCGTCTGCGGCGCGATCTTCTCGGGCTGCGCGATGGTGCTGACGCTGCTGCTGCCGATGCGCAAGTGGCTACAGATCGAAGACCTGGTGACCGTCTGGCATCTCGATAACCTGGCCAAGGTGATCCTGTTCACCTCGCTCGTGATGACCTATTCGTACGGGACCGAAGCGTTCGTGGTCTGGTACACCCAGGACCCGATCGAGATAATGACCTTCACGCAGCGCTTCTTTGGCTTGCAAGGCTACCTGGCCATCGGGATGATCCTGTGCAATTGCGTAATTCCGCTGATCCTCTTCTCGCCGCGGGCCCGGTCGAACACGGTGATCCTGTTCATCATCTCGATTTTCGTCAACATCGGGATGTGGCTCGAGCGTTTCGTGTTGATTGCCGGTTCGCTGGCGACGGCGCAGATGCCGTCACAGTGGAAATTTTACGTCCCCAAGTTAACCGAGGTCCTGATTACAGTCGGGAGCTTTGGCTGGTTCCTGATGAACTTTTCGATCTTCACCAAGTTTCTGCCGATCGTTTCGATGACGGAACTGAAAGAGGGCATCACCTGGCTGCGCAAGGCTGGGCGTGAGCGCCATCCCTATCGGAAGGCAGCATGAACGGCGATATTCAACTGGTTGGCAGTTTCGTGACCGACGGCGCCTGCGCCGAGGCGATCGAGGCGCTGCATCACGCCAAGATCGTTTCGTTCCGCACCTTTTCGCCCTTCCCGAGCGAAAAGATCGCCGAGGCGGTTGATGAAGTCCGCGGCTGGGGCCGCAGCCCGGTGCGCAAATTCGTGATGGCGGGGGGCTTTACTGGCGCTTTGACCGGTCTCGTCGTCACAGTCGGCACGTCGTGGGAATGGAATATCAACACCGGCGGCCGTCCGATCGCGTCGATCACGCCGTATGTCGTGATCATCTTCGAGTTGATGATCCTGTTCGGGGTGCTGGGCGCCGTGAGCAGTTTTTTCTTCAAGAGCGGGCTGCCCGCGTTCGAGCAGTCATCGGGTTACCGCACGCGCTTTGGCGCCGATCGCTTTGGGCTGGTGGTCCAGGCCGCCGAGGGCGATGCGGCCAAAATCGAGGCGCTGATGCGCGACGCGGGCGCCGAAGAAGTAGTGCGCGAGGCCGCGTGACGGTGCGCGACCTCTGGGAGACAAGGCTGAGTGCAAGGCATAAGGCAACATGAGCGCTAACCATCAACCCGCATCGCTGGGCGCCGCCGCGGTACGACCGTTCGGCCAACCGCAGCCGCTCAATTGGGGCCGCTTCTCGTCGATCGCGGTCGGGCTGGTGATCGCCGGAATCGTCGGCGTAGCCGGCGGACTGCTCACCGGCAATCCGCAACGAGTATGGCTGACGTGGCTGGTCGACCTGCTGTTCTTTATGGGTATCGCGCAGGGCGGGGTAGTCTGCTCGGCGGCCTTCTATCTGACCCAGGGACGCTGGGCCGGCTCGGTGCATTACCGGATGGCCGAGGCGTGGTGGCGTTTCGTGCCGCTGGCGTTTGTGCTGTTCGCCGGCGTGTTCATCGGCCGCGACTTCATCTTCCCCTGGATTGCGCATCCGAGCGTCAAGCAGGCGGTGTGGCTCAACGTGCCGTTTCTGTTCGCGCGCGATTACCTGGCTCTGGGTATCATGGCGCTGGTGAGTTGGTGGTTCGTGAGTCTCTCGCAGACCGCGGAGGCGACCGTCTGGCATCACGAGCCGATGACCATCGGATTGCCGCCGAAAGGGATTCGGCGGCTCGCGCCCGCGCTCTGCATCCTGTACGCGATTACCTACACGCTGTTTGCCTACGACCTGATAAGTTCGCTCTCGCCCCGTTGGCACAGCACGCTCTTTGGCTGGTGGTACTTCGCGACGGTCTTTTGGAGCAACATCGTCGCGATGAACTTCGCAGTTTCGCGGCTGGTCGGGCGGCTGCCGCCGGGCAATCGCTTCACGCAGCGCACCGTGCGCCACGATTTCGGCAAGATGATATTTGCCTTCTCGATCTTCTGGATGTATCTGACCTTCGCGCAGTACATCGTGATCTGGTACGGCGACTTGCCGGCGGAGACTTTTTTCGTGATCGCCCGCTGCTGGCACCATCCGTGGATGCTTCTGACGTGGCTGGCTCCCCTATGTATCTGGGTGATTCCGTTTTTCACGCTGCTGAGCGTGCGGAGCAAGACCTCGCCGACGGTGATATGCATCGTCGCGCTGCTGGGCCTGTTCGGGGTGTGGGACTTGAACTACATCCTGATCGTGCCGTCGCTGTCGCCCAACCATCTGCCGTTGGGATGGATCGAAGTGTTGATTACGGCCGGGTTTCTTGGCGCCTTCATGCTTTGCGCAGCGCCCGGATTGAAGCTGGTGGCCGAGACGGCCGCAACCGACGTTGAGGGAGGCGAGTGATGATGCCGCGCGCCGCAGATTTCAAGCGCGCCACCCGTGCCGGCGCAATGGCGATGATCGCGGCTGTGGTGGCCGGTTGCACGGAGACCCACTTTCCGCTCGATACGCTGTCGCCGAAATCCGACCTGACTCGCGCGATCCTCGACCTGTTCAAGGAGATCACGATCCTCGATTCGATCGTGCTCCTGGTCGTGATCGTCGCGATGATCGGCGCGATCTTCATATATTCGAGCCGCGAGGGCGACCCCGGCGAGCCGTCGGCAACCCACTCAGATGTGACGCTTGAGATGCTGTGGACGATAATCCCGGCGATCATCCTGGTCGCGATCACGGTGCCGACCGTTCATACGATTATTCGCACGCAGCCCGATCAATGGCCGGCCGACACCTTGCGCGTGCGCGTCATCGCGCATCAATGGTGGTGGGAGTTCCGCTACCCGACGCTCGGCGTGGTAACGGCCGACGAAGTGCATATTCCGGCGGGCCAGCCGATCCATTTCGAATTGGTTTCCGACGACGTCATCCATAGCTTCTTCATGCCGTCGATCGGCGGCAAGCGCGACGTCGTCCCGGGGCAGGAGAACCAGATCACGACGACCGCGGATACCCCCGGCGAGTATTACGGCCAATGCACGGAGTTCTGCGGCGCCTCGCATGCGAACATGCGCTTTCGGGTGTTCGTCGATACGCCCGAGGCATTCAAGCAGTGGACCGCGCATCAACTCGAGGGACCGCTTAAGCCGGCTGGTGGCTCGGCGGCGGCCGGCGCGAAAATCTGGGCCGATGCGCCGTGCGCCATTTGCCATACGATCAAGGGGGTCTCGGGCTTCTCGAAGGATTACACGTTTGGCTTTCGCGGCCCCGATCTGACCCATTTCGGCAGCCGCACGACGATCGCCGGCAGTATCATGGACAACACGTCGGCCAACGTAGCGCTGTGGATCACCAATCCTGACGCGGTCAAGCCCGGCGCCAATATGCCGACGCTGGGTTTGCGAGGCCAACAATTGAACGACCTGGTCGCGTATCTCGAGAGCCTTAAGTAGGAATCTGCCAATGGCTGCCCAACCAAAATTAATTCATCTGGAACAGGCCAATTATCTCGAAGGCGGTGGTATCTACGGCTGGCTCACCACCATCGACCATAAGCGGATCGCGGTGCTCTATGGGGTGACCGCGCTGATGCTGATGGGGCTCGGCGGCATGGAAGCGATGATGATTCGCGCCCAGCTCATCGTGCCCAACAATCATCTGCTGTCGGCCGACTTCTACAATCAGATCTTCACGATGCACGGGCTTACGATGATCTTTCTCGTGCTCATGCCGCTGGAGACCGGACTGTTCGGCAATTTTCTCATCCCGCTGCAGATTGGCGCACGCGATGTGGCCTTTCCGCGGCTCAACGCGTTGAGCTACTGGATTTTCCTGCTCGGCGCGATCTCGCTGAACTTCGGCTGGATCTGGGGCGGGCTGCCCAACGGCGGATGGTTCGGCTACGCCAACCTGACCGAGCGTTATTACGCGCCCGGGCTGAACATCGACTACTACGATGTGGGGCTGCTGATCCTGGGCGTCTCGTCGGTGATGAGCGCGCTCAACTTTTTCGTCACGATCGTCAACATGCGCGCGCCGGGCATGACCTTCATGCGCATGCCGATGCTGATCTGGGCGCTGCTGGTGACGGTCATCCTGCTGCTGCTGGCCTTTCCGGCGCTGACCGTGGGGCTGATTTTCCTGTTCGCCGATCGCTACTTCGATACGCATTTTTACGTCGTGATCGCGGGCGCCACACCGATGCTGTGGCAGCATCTGTTCTGGATCTTTGGCCATCCGGAAGTCTACATCATGGCGCTGCCGGCCTTCGGCATGATCTCGGAAGTGCTGCCGGTGTTCTCGCGCAAGCCGCTGTTCGGCTACCCGATGATGGCCTACTCGATCATCCTGATCGCGTTCCTGTCATACGGCGTGTGGGGCCATCATATGTTTGCGACCGGAATGGGTCCGGTGGCGGACAGCGCGTTTTCGATCACCTCGATGCTGATCGCGATACCGACCGGCGTCAAAGTCTTTTCCTGGATCGCGACGGTGTGGGGTGGCCGGCTACGCTTTACCACCGCGATGCTCTTCGCGCTCGGCTTCATCCTGGAATTCACCATCGGCGGCCTGTCGGGCGTGATGCATGCGAGCGCGCCGGTCGACCTCGAGCAGACCGATTCGTACTTCATCGTCGCGCACTTTCATTACGTGCTCTTCGGCGGTGTGCTGATGGGCGTCCTGGCCGCGTTCTATTTCTATTTCCCGAAGATTTCTGGCCGCATGATGAGCGAGAAGCTCGGCAAGTGGCAATTCTGGATTACCGCGTGGGCGTTTAATGCGACCTTCTTTCCGATGCACATCCTGGGCGAACTGGGCATGCCGCGGCGCATCTATACCTACGCGCCCGACATGGGCTGGAATTTCTGGAACAAGTTCGAGAGCATCAACGCGTTTATCCTCGGTCTCGCCTTCATGATCTTCTTCGTCAACGTGGCGTGGAGCTGGTTTAACGGTGAGCCGGCGGGTGCCGATCCATGGGACGCGCGGACGCTCGAATGGTCGATTCCGTCGCCGCCGCCGGTCTACAACTTTGTCACCGTGCCGACAGTCCATTCGCGCGACGCTTTCTGGGTGCAGAAATACGGCGACGTCGAGGCGTCGGGGATCGGCGAGAAGAGGGCGGTGATCGATTTCGCACCGCCGCCAACTCCCGAAGAGATCGCGTCGATCCACATGCCGGACCCGTCGCTTTATCCGCTGTTGATGGCGGGCGGCATCTTCCTTGCGGGCATCGGGATGCTGGTCGGCTGGTACCGGCTGGTGTTCCTGGGGCTGGGCCTGATGATCATGTGCGCTATCTCGATGTCGTTCGAATACATCAACTGGGGCGAAGACAACCCGCATCAGCTGGGCGAGAGCTTTCTCGGACTGGACAATCGCAAGCTCGGCATCTGGGGCTTCATCGGCTCGGAGTGCGTATTTTTCGCCAGCCTCATCTCGACCTACATGGTCTACAAATCGCGCAGCCTGGGCGCCCCGGACGCGAGCATCCTGAATATCCCGCTGACTTCGTTCAGCACCTTCATCCTGCTGATGTCGAGCTTGCTGATGGTTCTGGCGCTGGCCGGCTATCAGCGCAACGACCGTTTCTGGGGTAACTTCTGGCTGCTCGGAACGGCGTTCTTCGGCCTGATCTTCCTGGGCGGCCAGGTCTTCGAGTTCCACGAGTTCTGGTCGAAAGGGATGCTCTACAACACCAACCTGTTCAGCCAGTGCTTTTACACGCTGGTCGGGTTCCACGGCTTCCACGTTTTCATCGGTGTGGTCTGGCTGGTGGTGATGGCGATTGCGGGACTGCGGGGCAAGATCGGTTCGAGTCGCGCGTTATCGATCGAACTGGTTGGCCTCTACTGGCATTTCGTGGATATCGTGTGGGTGGTGATCTTCACCCTGATCTACCTGATGAGGACGATTAATCACGCATGAGCACCGAACACGCGCACGCGATTGATCATGGCCACGGCGCCCACGCGCCGGCGGACGCTCACAATCATCCGGGACCGATGGTCTACGGCGTCGTCGCGATCGTATTGATCATCCTGACGGCGATGGAAATCGGGGTCTTCTATGCGCCGTTTCTGCAAACCTGGCTGGTGCCTCTGCTGATCATCCTGGCGCTGATGAAGTTCATCCTGGTGGCCGCGTTTTACATGCATTTGTGGTACGACAATTCCGTATTCACTGTGCTGTTCGGCGCGCCGTTGATACTCGCGATGCTGATCTGCACGTCACTGATGATGCTGTTTATCTACCTCGGGCATCATTCGGTGCATTGATGGAACGGCAGGAAATGAATTTTCGGTACGGCGCAGGCGTCTGAGTATTCGATCGGCGGCTGCGCCGGTATGACCAATGTGGCAAGCTGAACCTCAAGTCGTAATTCCGATCATCGCGGCCGCGGCGATTTACGTGGGCGCGGCGTTCGCAATCGACCAGCGGCCGCGTGCGCGTCAGCAGATGGCCTTTGGCGCGGCGATCGTGCTGATGCTGCTGACGCTCACCGGACCGCTCGATACCTACGCCAAGGGCTTTTTTTTCGCCGCCTACATCTTCCAGCAGATGATCCTGGTTTTCATGGTTCCGCCGCTGATTCTGCTCGGCCTGCCCGACTGGATGGTGCGGCCGGTGATGACCAATCGCTACCTCGAGCCGGTGATGCGCGTGCTGACCCGGCCACTGCTGGCGTTCCTGACCTTTTCGATGTTCTTCGCACTGCTGCACTACCCGGCATTGTGCGACAGGTTGTGTCACGCGCAGCCGTTTTACGGCAGTATCCGTACCGCATTGATCGTCGTGGGACTGCTGCTCTGGTGGCCGATCCTGAGCCCATTGCCGGAATATCCGCGGCTCAGCTATCCGATGCAGATCATGTATCTGTTTCTGCTGATGATCCCGATGACCGCGGTGGCTGCGCCGATCACGATGGCCGACTCTGTGCTGTACATGCATTACACCATGGGCGCGCATCCGTTCGGATTCACGCCGATCGCCGACCAGGTGCTGGGCGGACTGATCATGTGGGTCGGGCAGGGCGTGTACATAATGTTTGTGTTCAGCGGGATTTTTTTTCGCTGGGCGCAACGTGAAGATAGCGAGATTCCACCGATCAACCGCAAGCCGCGCCTGGCCGTGCTGCGTCCACACGGCCGTCCAACGGCCTGATTCGCTCCCGCGCGCCGAAACGTTCAGAACTCATCCACATCCTGAAGTTGCGCACGCTATTCGGCTGGTGCGCGACGCAGGCGAGTCCTTTCGCAAGCATTCGGAGTTTTTCCGCATCCACCGTGCATCGGGACATTGAGGCATTAGCGCTGGTGTGAACAAACAGCAGCGATGCTTATGCGCGTCGCTTGCCCGGGCGGCCTGAAAAGCCTATGAGGGGATCAGGATGCGGGGCGCGTCGCGCGACCCGCCCGACGGAGGGAAGCCCAGCCGAAAGACCGACATCCATCCTGAGAACCTGCGGTATTTGCCGGTTCCTCAAGCCTGCGGCGAAGCATTCCCGAACGGCGATCGAAGCCCGATGGAGGATGCCATGCGGCAATCAAGGACACGAATAATTTTCGACGGCGCGGTGGCGGGTTTGATTGGCGGTGCGGTGGTTGCGGTGTGGTTTTTCATTTTCGACGCGGTTCACGGCGTGCCGATGGCGACGCCACGAATCCTGGCGGCGGCGATGCTGCACGCCACGCAGCCCACGGTGCTGTCGGGCGCGGCGTGGATGCTGATCGGCGAGTACACGGTCTTTCATTTCCTGGCCTTCGCGACGATCGGTGTGATCGGCGCCCTGATGCTCTCGGCGGCCGAGCGTAATCCGGACCTGTTCGTCGTGCTGTTTATTTTCACGGTCGCCTTCGAAGTCTTCTTCGTCGCGCTGATCATGCTGCTCGGACCGGGCGCGCAGGCCGCCGTGTCGTGGTGGAAGGGGCTGGCCGGCAACCTGATGGCGACGGCGGCGATGCTTGCATTTTTCTTCTGGCGTCAGCCGGCGCTGGCCGAGAACCTGCTCGGCCCGTGGGTCGCGGTGCTGCGCGAGGGCATGATCGCGGGCGTCATCGGCGCGGTGATCGTCGCGGCCTGGTTCATGGTCTACGATCTCCTGGCGGGCCAGCCGTTTCGTACGCCGGCGCTGCTCGGCGCGATTATCTTCAATGGTATGCGCGAGCCGTCGAGCTTCGCCGTGACGACCGCGCTGGTGCTCGGCTACACGGTGCTGCATTTCTTCGCCTTCATCATGTTCGGCATCGCGGCTTCGATCACGATGGCGGCCTCCGAGCGTGAGCCGCTGGTCGCGCTGGGCGTGGTGGTGCTGTTCGTCTGGTTCGAGATGTGTTTCGCGGGCTTCGTCACCTATCTCGATTTAACCGGCATACGCGAAATCGGCTGGTGGAATATCGCCGGCGGCAACGTGCTTGCGCTGGCGGCGATTGTCGCCTGGTACGAGCATCGGTATCCGCGCGTGGTGCCGCGGATCATGGAGCGTTGGGAAGAGCTAAAGACCGAAGGGGGCGGCGCGCGCGCCAAATCCTGAGCAGATCCAACCGGCGCCGCACGGCCTTATGCGGCGGGCGGTTTCACGCGCCGCAATGCGCGTATGCGCGCCGCAATCTCCAGGCGTCAGAGGCCCAGCACGTCGCGCATCGAGTAGAGGCCGGGCGCCTGATGCTCGATCCACGCGGCGGCGCGCAAGGCGCCGCGCACCAGCGCCTCGCGGCTTTGCGCGCGATGGGTCAGTTCGAGCCGCTCGCCCTGGCCGCCGAAGATTACCGTGTGGTCGCCGACCGCGTCGCCGGCGCGCAACGCCAGCACGGCGATCTTCTCGGGCGCGCGCACGCCGGTGATACCCTCGCGGCCGTACACCGCATTGGCCACGAAGTCGGAGTGGCGCGCATCGGCGATGGTGCGGCCGAGGGCTAAAGCGGTGCCGCTCGGCGCGTCGACCTTGGTGTTGTGATGGATTTCGAGCACTTCGGCGTCGAAGGTGCCGAGAATTGCCGCGACCTCGGCGGTGATCTTCATCAGTACATTGATGCCCACGCTCATGTTGGGCGCGATCACCGTGCGTGTGCGCGGCGCGATCGCGCGGGCGCGCGTCTCCATCGCGGGCGTGAAGCCGGTCGAGCCGATGACGATTGCGGCGCCGTTGGCCGCGGCGATCTCCAGATGGGCAAGCGAGGCTTCGGCGCTGGTGAAATCGAGCGTGACGGTAGCGGGGCGCGCGAGCGCCGCGTAGTCGCCCGAGATCGCGACGCCGGCCCGGCCCGCGCCCGCGACCTCGCCGGCGTCCTGGCCGATGAGCGGGTTGCCGGGCGCTTCGAGCGCGCCGGTCAGCCGATGCTGCCCTTCACGCATGATTATCGCGACGATTAACCGGCCCATTCGGCCGGCCGCGCCTGAGACGACGATATTAGCCATGGCGTTCCTCCGCCGGGATGCCGCGGTGAGGGTGACGGCCGCGAACGCCCGAATTGCGCGCTATCGCGGCCGGTCCGCCGCGGCGCGCGCGGTCAGGCGCTGGCGGCGGCTGGAGCGGGTGCGGCGGCCGGCGCCGCCTTGGCGTGCTTGGCCGTCCAATGCTCTTCGCACAGGCTCGAGCGAAAGCGCGGCTTGTGGCACTTCTCGCTGGTGCAGGTTTTGTAACGCGGCTTGGGCATTTCACCGGCCTTCCACAGCCGGTAATGCTTGCGGCAGTAGCCGCGCGCAATCACCTCATGATTGCAGTCGTTTGCCTTGCAGGTAGTCTCGTTCGCCATGAACCCTTCTTCGTATTGAAATCTTCTAGAATTCGGCCTTGAGCTGGCGGCTCAATAACTCATCGACCATAGCGGTTGCGGGCGCTGCTTCATAGAGGATGCGGCAGACCGCCGTGACGATCGGCATCTCGACGCCAATCCGCGCCGCCAGCGTGCGGATGGCGCTGGCGTTGACGGCACCCTCGGCCACCGGTTCGCCGTCGCCCGCGGGCACGTATGGCTCGCCCCGTCCAATCTTATGCCCCAGCGCGCGATTGCGCGAGAGCGCGCCGGTGCAGGTCAGCACCAGATCGCCCAATCCGGCCAGCCCGGCCATGGTCTCGGCGCGCGCGCCGGCCGCTGCCGCCAACCGCATCATTTCCGCCAGGCCGCGGGTGATCAAAGCCGCGCGCGCGCTCGAGCCAAGCTCGAGGCCTTCGCCGATGCCGGCGGCGATCGCGATGACGTTCTTGATCACGCCGCCCAACTCGACGCCGACCACGTCGGCGCTGCGGTAGACACGGAGCAATGGTCCGGCGAACAATTCCTGGGTGCGCCGCGCAACCGGATCGCCGTGGGCCGCCGCGACCAGCGCGGCGGGTTTGCCGCGTGCGATTTCGGCGGCGAAGCCGGGGCCGGAGAGCACCGCGATGCGGGCGGCGGGCGGCGCCAGCTCGATGAGCATCCGGGTCATCGTCAGCAGCGTGTCGGGTTCGATGCCCTTGGTCACGCTGACCAGCGCGGCGGCGGCGGGAAGCGCGCGGACAATCGGCGCGATCGCCGCGCGCGCGAAGCGCGACGGCACCGCCATCACGATCGTCTCCGCGCCGCGCACCGCGGCGGCCCAATCGTCGGTCAGTTCGATCGCCGGCGCAATCGCGACGCCGGGCAGGTAGGCGGCGTTGGCGCCCGCCGCGCGGATTGCCGCGAGATGCGCGGGCCGGCGCACGGCGAGCGTCACCGCGTGGCCGCCGTTGGCCAAGGTGATCGCGAGCGCGGTGCCCCATGCGCCGGCGCCCAGGATTGCGACTTTGCTCATAACGCGATCGATGCGGGCCGGCGTGGCGGACGCGGCGTCAGGCGCCGGCGCGAAAGACCCGGTAGAGCGGTTCGAGTTCGCGGAACGCTTCGATCAATTCAGCGCGATCCAGGCGCACCGACTGGCTCACGTTCCAGCCAAAACCGGCGTCGACGCCGCCGGTCTTTTTCGCCAGCGCGTCGGCCAGCGCATCGAACAGCGGCGCGTCGGCGGCGACGCCCGGCGGCAATTGTTTGAAGTTCCATTTTTCATAGCGGGCGATTTTCGTTCCGGTGAAATCCTTGACCAGTTGCGTGGTGCGCGCGCTGAGTCCACGCGCCATCGCGGGACGGCCGTCGGCTTCGGCCTTGACCACCGCGCGCGCGTGCAGCCCCGCACCCGAGATGCACAGGGCCAAATAGCCGTAGCGCTTGTAGCCGCGGGCCGACGGGCCGAAGGCGGTCCAGGTCTCGGCCGGCGGATTGACCGTGCGGCGGATATGCTTGGCGACGTGGGGGAAAAATTCGAGGTGCAGTTTGCGCCCCAGTTCGGGCGCCAGCTCGTGCCCCAGGCGAATCAACTTGGGCCGCACCTGCGCGTAGATCTCCTGCATACGCGCGCTGAAGCCTTCGATTTTGAAGACCTCGAAATCACTCGGGATAAAACCCAACGTCGCCACAAAATTACTCCTGCCCATGCCCGACCCGCGCGTCGGCCGATGCCCGATCGACACCGCGTGCAGGCGGTGTCGATCGACAAATGGAGGCGCCTGCCGAAGGGTCGGCGTGCCCGTCACAACCGGCGAGTCTAGCGCGTTTTCAGACGCCGCGCCGCCGATCCGGCGATGCCGCGAAAGCGGCCTCCCAGTTGCGGCCGTCGAACGGCACGATCTCGATCTCGGCCGGATCGACGTCCTCAAGGCAGCGCACGTTGACGTCGATCTTGTCGGGGTCCGAGCGCGCGATATAGAACGGCGCGACGCCGCATCGTGGGCAGAAATGATGCTTGGCGGCGTGCGTGTTGAAGGTGTAGGTGAGGAGGTCGGCGATCGGCGTGAGCAGCCGAAAGTCGGCGCGCGGCACGATCCAGTGGAGGTAGCCCTTCTTCGTGCAAATCGAGCAATTGCATTGCGTGACGCGAAGCGGCCGTCCGGCGACTTCGTAGGCGATCCGCCCGCAATGGCATCCGCCGCGGGAGATCGCGTGCGGCGCTCCGGCGCTGCGACCTGGCGAGTCCGCGGGAGGCGTCGCGGCATCTTCATCGTGCTCTGCCATCACGATAAATCTGGCGCAAGTGGCCGCGGTCCTGCAAGCGCGCCGCTACAACCCTCTGCCGCTTTGCGCTACAAAGGTCGAGGCTACCGATTGGGTGCAGGGATGAAATTACGATGGACTTGAGCGACACGCGCGAAGAGGCGGCCTTTCGCACGAAGGCGCGCCAATGGCTGGCCGAGAATGCGCCGAAGAGCATCGCCGATCGCGGCTTTGCGCTGGCGATCGACGCGGAATCGGTGCGCGTGCTGACCGACTGGCAGCGCCGCCTGCACGAGGCTGGCTTTCTTGGCCTGGCGTGGCCGGTGGAATACGGCGGCCAGGGGCTCACGCTGATCGAGAGCGCCATCTTCAACGAGGAGATGGCGCGGGTGCGCGCGCCAGCGCCGCTCAATGAACTGGGTCTCTCGATGGGCGCGCCGACGATCCTCGAGCACGGCACCGAGGCGCAGAAAAAACGCTACGTCCGCAAGATTCTGACCTGCGAGGAGATCTGGTGCCAGGGCTTCTCCGAGCCCGGAGCGGGCTCCGACCTGGCCGCGCTCGCCACGCGGGCGGCGATCGACGGCGACGAGTTTATCGTCAACGGCCAGAAGGTCTGGACTTCGCTGGGACATCTTGCCGACTGGTGCATGCTGCTGGTGCGCACCGACGCCGACGCGCCCAAGCATCGCGGCATCTCATATCTGCTGGTCGACATGCACAGCTCCGGTATCACGGTGCAGCCGCTGCGCCAATTGACCGGCGAGGCCGAGTTCAACCAGATGTTCTTCGACGAGGTGCGCGTGCCGCGCGCCAACCTGCTCGGGCCGCTCAACGGCGGATGGGGCGTGGCGCTGACCACCCTGATGAACGAGCGGGCGACGCTCTCGCTGGCCACCGTGATGCGCTTTCACAACGTCTTCGAGGACCTGGCCGAACTCGGCCGCACGGCGATTCGCGAGGGCACCTGCACGCTCGACGCGCGCGTGATCCGGCAGACGCTGGCGCAGTTCTACGTCGAAGTCGAATCGATGAAATATCTCGCCTACCGCAACTTCTCGCGCCTGACGCGCGGTGGCACGCCCGGCCCCGAGGGTTCGATCTCGAAAGTGCTGTGGAGCGAACTCAACCAGCGCATGAACGATTTCGCCCTGGTGCTGCAAGGCCCGCGCGCCGCGTTGATGGAAGGATCGCCGCATGCGGTCGCCGACGGACGCTGGCAGTACGCGATGCTGCGCTCGCGCGGCAACACGATCGAAGAGGGCACCTCGGAGGTGCAGCGCAGCATTATCGCCGAGCGCCTGCTGCGTCTGCCCAAGGGCTACTAGCGATCGCGCGCGGCGCTAGCCGTTGATCGGATAATCGCCGGGGCGCGCGCGCCACGGCTGCACGAGCATCCGCCACAGGCCCAATTCGCGCGCGTCGTTGAGTTCCGCGATCCCGATCGTCATGCCGAGTTGGCCGGCCTGCGGCGCCTCGCGGTAAGTGCCGAGAAGCCTATCCCACCACGGCAAGTTGAAACCGAAGTTGCTATTGGTCTCGCGCACGACGATCGAATGATGCACGCGATGCATGTCGGGCGTCACCAGGAAGCGGCGCAATAGCGCGTCGGCGGCGGTCGGGATAGCGACGTTCGCGTGGTTGAAGGTCGAGGTCGCGTTGAGCAGGACTTCGAAGGCGAGGACGCCGGCGGCGGGCGCGCCGAGCGCGGCGATCGCAAACAGCTTGAGGCCCATCGAGAGCGCGATCTCGAGCGGATGGAAGCGGATGCCGGTGGTCACGTCGAAATCGAGGTCGGTATGATGCATCCGATGCAGGCGCCAGAGCGCGGGCACCGCGTGAAACATCACATGCTGCAAATAGATGATGAGATCGAGCGCGACGACGGAAAGCACGATCGCCAGCCAGTACGGCAGAGCGACGACATTGAAAAACCCCCATCGATGAGCCGTGCAGAAGATCGCGAAGGCGACCGCGCCGCCCGCCAGGATCACGCGGAGGATCGCCGCGTCGATCACGGCGACGCCGAAATTCGCGGGCCAGCGCGCGCCCCGGCCGTGAAGTCGCGGCCGGCGCGGAACGGCGGCCTCCCATAGCGCCATCGCGAGCAGCACGCCGATCGCCGTGCCGAGCCGAATCGCCGCCGCGTTTTGCATAAGGTTGTCCAGCACCGTCCTTTCGCCGCACTCCATGATAGACTGATCGCGATGCAACCGCCCGCCATCGCATCTACCGCCCGCGATCGTCGTGGTCATACGGCGGAGGCGAACTTCGCCGCGACGCTGCGCCGGCATCGGCTTGCGCCGCTCACGCGCGGCACGCCGGCCACCTTGCAGGTCAACGTCGGCAAGCTCTGCAACCAGGCGTGCCATCATTGCCACGTCGACGCGGGGCCGCGGCGCACCGAGATTATGACGCGGGCTACGGCCGCGCGGGTTGGCGCGTTGATCGATGCCAGTCCGGCGATCCGCACGGTCGATCTGACCGGCGGCGCGCCCGAGCTGAATCCCGAGTTTCGCTGGCTGGTCGAGCGATCGCGCGCGGCCGGACGCGACGTGATAGTGCGCTGCAATCTGACCGTGCTGTTCGCGCCCGCGATGGAATGGCTTCCCGAATTTTACCGCCGCAACCGCGTCCAGTTGGTCTGCTCGCTGCCCTGCTACTCGGCTGAAAATGTCGCAAAGCAGCGCGGGCGTGGCGTTTTTGAAAAGAGTATCGAGGCGCTCAAGCTGCTCAACGCGGCCGGCTACGGCGGCGCGGGAATGCCGCTGGATCTCGTCTACAATCCGGTGGGCGCGATGCTGCCGCCGCCGCAGGCGGAGCTCGAGGCGCGTTATCGCGCCGAGCTGGGCGGCAACTTCGGCGTCCGCTTCAACCGCCTGCTGACGATCGCCAACATGCCGATTCGGCGCTTCGCCGATCAGCTCGACCGATGGGGCAGCTTCGACGCTTACCTGGGCCTGCTGGTCAATCATTTCAATCCGGCGACCGTCGACGGCCTGATGTGCCGTGATCTGGTCAGCGTCGGATGGGACGGCGCGCTTTACGATTGCGACTTCAACCAGATGGTCGAACTGCCGATGGGCGGCGGCGACGGCCGCGCGCGGAGTATCTGGGAGGTCGACGATCTGGGCGCGCTGGCCGGACAGGCGATCGCCACCGGACCGCATTGCTTCGGCTGCACGGCGGGCGCGGGCTCGAGTTGTGGCGGCGCGCTGAGCTGAAGCCCGGCCGTTCACGCGATCCGCGGCCTGGACCCGCGGTGCGAAGATGCGCGCCGCGCGGACGCACGCCCCGATTGGCGCGATCGTGCAATGGCGGTCAACCGGCCGCCCATGCTATGACGGGCGCGAAACCGGCGCGGCCGCCTCGCGGGACCGTCGCCCGGAATAGAGGAGCCCGACCATGGCGGATATCCGAATCGAGGGAGAATGCGACGCGCGCTTCACGCGGGTCAAGGCGGCGTTCGCCGAAAATTTTGCACAGCGCAACGAGTATGGTGCTTCGGTCGCGGTGACGATCGACGGCAAGCCGGTGATCGATTTGTGGGCCGGTCACGTCGATCGGGCGCGCAGCCGGCCGTGGACGCGCGACACGATCGCCAACGTCTTTTCGACCACCAAGGGGATGCTTGCGACCTGCGCCCAGCGCTTGGTCGATGCGGGCCAGCTCGACCTCGACGCGCCGGTGGTGCGCTACTGGCCCGAGTTCGGCCAGGCGGGCAAAGACAAAATCCCCGTGCGCCAGCTACTCAACCATCAGGCGGGCCTGCCGGCGATTCGTAAGAAGATGGCCGACGACGCAATGTACGACTGGAACCTGATGGCGGCGGCGCTGGCCGAGCAGGAGCCATGGTGGACGCCGGGCACGCGGCACGGCTATCACGCGCTGTCGATCGGATGGCTGGTTGGCGAGGTGATACGGCGGATCACGGGGAAAAGCGTCGGTCGCTACTTCCATGACGAAATCGCCGGTCCGCTCGGCATCGATTGCCATATCGGGCTCGACGCGCGCGACGACGAACGCTGCGCGCAAATTCTACAATCGCCGGCGCCGCCGCCGGGGCAGATGAATCTGTTCGAATATGCGCAGCAGCATCCCGAGTCGGTGACCGCCTTTGCGTTTAACAATCCACCGACCGCGATGAAGCTCGGCGCGGTCAACGCGCGGGCCTGGCGCGGCGCCGAGATTCCCGGCGCCAACGGCCATGCGAACGCGCGCGCGCTGGCGCGGATGTATGGTGCGCTGGCGTGCGGCGGGCAGGTCGACGGCGTGCGCATCGTGAGTCCGGCCGCGATTACGCGCGCGCATACTATCGAGTCCGAGGGCCGCGACGAAGTTCTGATGATCCCGACGCGCTTCAGCACCGGCTACATGGTGACCAAGACCGACGATCCGTTCGGGCCCAATCCGCACACCTTCGGCCATCCGGGCGCCGGCGGCTCGCTGGGTATCGCCGACCCCGACGCCCGCCTGGGCTTTGGCTACGTGATGAACAAGATGGGCCCGTATATCATCGTCGATCCGCGCACGCGCGCGCTGCTCGATGCGGTCTACGCGTCGCTCTGAATGGCACGGGCGGCTTCGCATGGGGCCGTCCGATCATATAGAAATGACGGAGCATTCGGAGCTTATATCGATCGATCATGAATTACGGACTGACGACCTGGTTTCCAATCGTCGTGACGCTCGGGCTGACCGGCCTGGTGGTGGGCGGAATGGTCACCGTCAACCGGCTGCTCGGACCACGGCCCGTGCAGAGCGCCGTCAAGGGCGCGGCCTTTGAATGTGGCAATCCGGCCAGCGGCAGTGCGTGGGGCCGCTTTTCGGTGCGCTTTTATCTGACCGCGCTGCTCTTTCTGGTGTTCGACGTGGAGGTGGTATTCCTTTATCCGTGGGCGGCCGAGCTGCGCACGCTGGGGATGTTCGGCTTCGTCGAAGCGCTGGTCTACATCGGAATCCTGACGGTAGGGCTGGTTTACGCCTGGCAGCGCGGCGCGCTCGATTGGGACTGAGCGGGGCCGCGGCGCAAGCACGGGTTTCCCGCCGTCGTCGATCTTTTGGGCGGCGCGCGATCGTTGAATCCGACGATCATCAAAGGCGCGCGTGGCAGCCCTTGCGATCGACCGCCGCACCATTATCCTCGCCATTATCATCATGCGCGATAATCCGATGACGGCCCCAGCGCGCGATCCAGCGACCATCACGCCCGAACGTGTCCTGATTATCCTGCTCGGCGCGATTGGCGACGTGGTGCGCGCGCTGCCGCTGCTCGGCCGGATGCGCCAGGCGTGGCCGCGCGCTCATATCGCGTGGGCGGTCGAACCGAAATCGAAGCCGATGCTCGAAGGGCATCCGTGGCTCGACCAGTTGATCGTCTATGATCGGCGGCGCGCGCCGTGGTCCTTTGCGCCGCTGCTCTGGCGGGTGCGGGCGGAACGCTTCGATCTGGTGGTCGATCTGCAACGCCATCTCAAGAGCGGAGTTATTTCAATCGCTTCGGGGGCGCCCGATCGAATCGGCTTCGCGGCGCCCAACACCAAGGAATTCAATCATTACTTCTCGACCCGGCAAATTGCGCCGCAGCCCAATCTGCGGCTCAAGCTGGCGCAATACCAGGCGTTCGCCGACGCGCTCGGGCTGGCGCCCGCGCCGATTGAGTTCGCGCTCCGCCTCGGCGCCGAGGAGGACGCTCGCGCGCGCGCAATCGTCGCCGGCGTGCGCCGCCCGCTGGTCGGCGTGATTCTCGGGTCGTCGTGGCCGAGCCGGGTCTATTTCCCCACGGCGGTGGCCGAGGTGATCGGCGATCTGGCGCGTGCGCATGACGGCGCGCCCGCGCTCTTTCCGGTGTTGATTGGTGGCGCCGAGGATGCGGCGCTGGGTGCCGAAGTGATGCGCGAGCTGGGCGGAATCGAGGCGCTCGATCTGACCGGGCGCACGCGCCTGCGCGACCTGATCGCAATCTTCAGCGAATGCGCGGTGGCCTTCGGGCCCGATTCGGGTCCCATGCATATCGCGGCGGCGGTCGGCTGTCCGGTGGTCTCGCTGTGGGGCGCGACCGCGCCCGAGCGATCGGCGCCGTGGGGCTTTGCCGATCTGGTGCTGCGCGGTGCGATCCCGTGTCATCCGTGCTACCTGCGCGAATGCCCGATCGGCCGCGAATGCATGCGGCGAATTACGCCGGCTGCGGTGGTTGCGATGGTGCGGCGCGGCGTCGCGATGGGCGCGGCGCGCGCGGATGCGGGGCATGGCACCGCCGCTGGCGCGGGATCGCCTCACGGGTCGGGCACGGCGGCGCCGCCGGCAGAGGTCGCATGACCGCCTTCCTCGATGCCGCGATCACGGTCGAGCGCGAGGGGTGGCGCCTTAGCCTCACCGACGGCGGCTTGCCGGCCGCCGTGCGCGAGGAGCTGATCGGATGCGCGCTGGCCGCCGCGCGCGGCACGCGCGGTGCGCCGCGGCGCCGCTCACGCCATGCGCGGACCTGGCAGGCGAAGCTTGGCGCGCCGGCCGAGCTCGAGATTTTCATCAAGCTGCTCGACGCGCCACGCGGCCGCGAATTGCTCAAGCGATGGGTGCGCGGCCCACGCTCGGCGCACGTCGCGCGGATCACGCAGGCGCTCGCCGACGCGGGCTTCAACGTTCCGCCGGTGATCGCGATCGGCATGGAGGCGGCGACCGGGCGCGAATTGATCGTTGCGCCGCGCGCCGAGGGCGAGGGTCCGCTGCGCACGCTGGCGGCATTGCGATCGCGTCCGCTCGCGCACAAGCGCGCGGTGCTGCGCGCGCTCGGCGCGGAGATCGCGCGGCTCCATCGATGCGGTTTCGTGCATGGCGATCTGACGCCGTTCAACATTTTTTTCGTGCGCGCGGAGCCGCCGCGCTTTGTCCTGATCGACCATGAGCGGACGCGCCGGCTGGTGATGCCCGGGCGGGGCCGGGTCAGGCTGCGCAATCTGGTGCAGTTGGGGCGCTTCGCCTTGCCCGGCATCAGCACCACCGATCGGATGCGGGTGTTCGACGGCTACGCGGTGCGGCTGGCCAAGGCCGCGCGCCGGCGCCTGGCGCGCCGCGCGCACGCGCTGCTCGGGCGGCGGATCCGGCGCGACGGGCTGGCCCCGGTGCATAATCCGTTTGGCGAGGCGTGGCCGCGCCGCGGCGCGTCCTGAGCCGACCAGGGGGAGCATGGCGATGGCGCAAGCGCTGAGTATCTCGGTGGTGATCCCGGTCTTCAACGAGGCGGCGACGATCGGGCGGGTGATCGAGCGGGTGCTCGAATGCGGCTACGAGGCGGAAGTGATCGTGGTCGATGACGCCTCGAACGACGGCACGCGCGCATACCTCGAGCAATTGGCGAATCCGCGCGTGCATTGCTTTTATCATGCGATCAACCGCGGCAAGGGCGCGGCGCTGCGGTTGGGCTTCGCCGCGACGCATAACCCGTTCGTGGTGGTGCAGGACGCCGATCTCGAATACGACCCGCGCGATTTCCACCAGGTGCTGGAACCGCTCGCCGACGGCCGCGCCGATATGGTTTATGGTTCACGCTTTCTGGGCGGACCGCATCGCGTGTTGCTGTTCTGGCATCACGTCGGCAATCGTTTTCTCACGCTCGCCTCCAACCTGCTCAACAACCTCAATCTGACCGACATGGAGACCGGCATGAAGGCGTTTCGGCGCGACCGGCTGCTCGAGCTGAAGCTCGGCGCCGATCGCTTCACCTTCGAGCCGGAGATTACCGCCAAGGCCGCACGTGCGCGCTGGCGCATCTACGAAGTGCCGATCTCCTACTCCGGACGGACTTACGACGAAGGCAAGAAAATTGGCTGGCGCGACGCGCTCGCCGCGCTCGCCGCGATCGTCTATTACCGGTTCATGGACTGAGGGTGGAGGCGCCGCTGAGCATCGCGGGCGTCGATCCGGAGCGCAATTTTGCCGGCGGTGAAAGCCAGGTGCTCGGGCTGACCGTCGCGCTCAAGGCCGCGGGCCATCGCGCCGATCTGATCTGCGACCCGGCGGGCGCGCTGTGGGAGCGGGCGCGCGCCGCGCGGATCGAATGCCATCCGCTGCGGATCCGCAACTCGATCGACGCGGCCGCCGGGCTGCGGCTGCGCGCCTTGCTCGCGCGTGAACGCTACGACGTGATCCATTTTCATACTGCGCGGGCACACGCGCTGGCGCCGTTCGCGCGGGGCCGGGCCGGTGCGCTGATCGTGACGCGCCGAATGGACTACGCGCCCAACCGGCTGTTCGCGCCGTGGCTGTACAACCGCGCGGTCGACGGCGTGGCGGCGATCTCGCCGGCGGTGGCGGACGCGCTGGTGCGCGCGGGCGTCGCGCGCGATCGGCTTGCGCTGATTCCGAGCGGTGTCGATTGCGCGTGGTTTCGTCCGCCCACGGTGACCGAACGCCGCGCCGCGCGCGCGGCGCTCGGTCTGGCGCCCTGGGCGGTCGCGGTCGGCACGGTCGGGATGCTCGAGGCGCGCAAGGGCCAGCGCTATCTGCTCGAGGGGCTGGCGCTGATTGCGGCACGCAGGCCGGCGCCGGATGCGCGGGCCGGCGCGATCGACGGGGCGCAAGTGCAATGCTTCATCGCGGGCGCGGGCGCGCAGGCCGCGGCGCTTGCCGCCCAGATTGGCCGATGCGGGCTCGGCGGTTCGGTGCGGATGCTCGGTGCGCTCGACGACCCGCGCGCGCTATTGTGGGCGCTCGACATCTTCGCGATGCCGTCGCTGGCCGAGGGCTTGGGCGTGGCGGCGCTGGAGGCGATGGCGTGCGGGCTGGCGGTTATCGCCAGTGCCGCCGGCGGCCTGGCCGACGCGGTGGTTGACGAAGTCACCGGTATGCTGGTCGCGCCGGGTGACGCCGCGGCGATTGCCGCCGCGATTATGCGGATGACGATGGCGCCCGCCTGGCGCGCCGCGCTGGGCGCGGCCGGGCGCGCGCGTGTGGCGGAAAAATTTGCGCTGGAGGCGATGGCGCGGCGGACGCTCGAACTCTACCGCCAATGCCTCGCCCATGGGCGGGAGTGACGGGAGGCAGGAAATTTATGCGCAGCATGACTGGATTTGGACGGACCCAGATCGAACGAGGCGGCTTTCAGGTGCTGGCCGAAGTGCGCGCGCTCAACCAGCGCTTTTTCGAATTGAAGCTCAATCTGCCGCGCGGCTGGGGCGAGTACGAAGCCGAGGTGCGCAAACTCGTGCAAGGCGTGGTCGAGCGCGGGCGGGTCGAGGTCTTCGTGCGCTGCGTGGCGCTGCGCCAGGCGCCGGCCCACCTCAAGGTCAACGACGCGCTGGCCGCCAGCTACGTCGCCGAGTTGCGCCGCCTGGCCAAGCGCCTGAAGCTCGACGGCCAGGTCAGTATCGAGGCGATTTTAGAGCGGCAGGAAATTTTCCAGGTGACCGAGGAAGAGGTCGATACGGGGGCCGGCGCGGCGCTCGCGCTGGAAGCGCTGGGGCGCGCGCTCAAGCTGCTCGAGCGCGAACGGATGCGCGAGGGCGCGGCGCTCAAGCGCGACTTCGAGATGCGCCTGAAGACCGTCGAGACGGCCGTGCCGCGGATCGCAAAACTGGCCCAGGCCTCGAGCGCGGCGATTCACGTGGCGTTTGAAAGCCGTGTGCGCGAACTGCTCGGCGACCTGCCGGTCAACGAAAAGCGGCTCTACGAGGAGGCCTCCAATGCCGCGCAGCACGGCGATATTAGCGAGGAGATGACGCGCCTGGGGGTGCATCTGCAGGCGATGCGCGGGCTGGTGAATCGGGCCGGGCCGGTGGGCAAATCGATCGAGTTTCTACTCCAGGAGATCAATCGCGAAGTGAACACGATGGGATCGAAATCGCAGAACGCGGCGCTCTCGCAGATCACGATCGCGATGAAGGGCGAGACCGAGAAAATGCGCGAGCAGGTGCAGAACGTCGAGTAGTTATGCGCATTAAAACTGTATTTGCCAAGCGCAGCGGGCCTATATAATTTATATGATGGACTCGGACGGCGGTCCGCGGCGCGGAATTGTCTTTATTCTGTCGGCCCCTTCGGGCGCGGGCAAGACCACCATCTCGCGCGCGGCACTCGGCGCGATCGCGGGGCTCACGGCGTCAGTGTCGCTGACCACGCGCCAGCCGCGCGCGGGCGAGGTCGAGGGGCGTGATTACCATTTTGTGAGCGACGAGGATTTCAATCGCCGGGTCGGCGCGCATGAGATGGCCGAATGGGCCCGCGTGTTCGACGCGAGTTACGGCACGCCGCGCGCACCGCTCGACCGTGCGATTGCGGCCGGCGAGGACATCCTGCTCGATATCGACATCCAGGGCGCGCGCCAGATTCGCATCGCATACCCGGCCGACGCGGTGACGATTTTCGTTCTGCCGCCGAGCTTTGCCGAACTCGAAGGGCGCCTGCGCGGCCGCGGCACCGAAGATGAGGCGGCGATCGGCCGGCGGCTCAAGCGGGCGCGCGAAGAGGCCAGCGCCTACCCCGAATACGACTACCTGATAATCAACGCCGAGGTCGGCGATTCGATCGCGCGGCTGCAGGCGGTGGTCAACGCCGAGCGCCTGCGGGTCGCGCGCCTGCGCGGAGAGTTCGCGCCGTGGAAACTGTAGCCGAAGCGGCCGGCGCCTATCCCGATCAGCTCGAGGAGCTGATCGGCCGCGTACAACTCTACAATCCGCAGGCCGACGCCGTGTTGATCCGGCGCGCCTATGACTATTCGGCGCGGATGCACGGCGAGCAGAAGCGCAAGTCGGGCGAGCCCTACGTAATCCATCCGCTTAACGTCGCACTGATCATCGTGCAGCTCAGGCTCGACGTGGCGTCGATCGTCACCGGCCTGCTGCACGACGTGGTCGAGGACACGCGCGCCTCGCTCGACGAGGTGCAGGGGCTGTTCGGCGCGGAAGTCGCGCGACTGGTCGACGGCGTGACCAAGGTCTCGAAGATCACCTTTTCGAGCCGCGAGGAGAAGCAGGCCGAGAACTTCCGCAAGATGATCATCGCGATGGCGCATGACATCCGGGTGGTGCTGATCAAGCTTGCCGACCGGCTGCATAACATGCGCACGCTCGACCATCTGGCGCCCGACAAGCAGGAAGAGATCTCGCGCGAGACGATGGAGATCTATGCGCCGATCGCGCATCGCCTGGGCATCTACTGGCTCAAATCCGAACTCGAGGACTACGCCTTCCGCTATCTGAATCCGCCGGGCTACGCGACGCTCAAGGCGCACGTCGCCAAGACCCGCGCCGAGCGCGAGGAATACATCCGATCGGTGATCGAGATCCTGGACCGGCGCCTCAAGGAGTCCGGGGTCAGCGCCGAGGTCACCGGCCGGCCCAAGCATTTCTTTTCGATCCACGCCAAGATGCAGCACGAGGAGATCAGCTTCGATCAGATCTACGATTTGGTAGCATTTAGAATCATCGTGGCAACCCTGCGCGAATGCTACGAGGCGCTGGGCGTGGTGCATGCGAACTGGAAGCCGGTGCCGGGCCGCTTCAAGGACTATATCGCGCTGCCCAAGGTCAACATGTACCAGTCGCTGCATACCACGGTGATCGGGCCGCGCGGGCAGCGGATGGAAGTGCAGATCCGGTCGCGCGAGATGCACGAGGTGGCCGAGCAGGGCATCGCGGCGCATTGGACCTACAAGGAAGGGGCGCCCGCGCAGTTGCGCGACACCGAGCGCTTCGCCTGGCTGAGAAGGCTTATCGAATGGCAGCAGAACCTCAAGGACCCGGAGGAATTTCTCTCGACGGTCAAGGATGACCTGTTCGCCGAAGAGGTCTTCGTCTTCACGCCCAAGGGCGACCTGCTGGATTTTCCGCAGGGCGCGACGGTGATCGATTTCGCCTACCGCATCCATTCGCAGGTCGGCCATCATTTGACGGGCGCGCGGGTCAACGGCCGCATGGTGCCGCTGCGCTACGGGCTCAAGTCGGGCGACATGGTCGAGGTGATCACGTCCGAGCGGCAGAACCCCGGCAAGGACTGGGCGAACCACGTCGTTACGGCGCGCGCCAAGAGCCGGATTCGGCAATGGCTGCGGCAGCAACAGGCCGAGCGATCGCTCGAGATGGGCGTGTCGCTGCTCGATCGCGAACTCGAGCCGCTCGGCCTGAGCGTCGCACAATTGCGCACCAAGGGACGCCTCGCGCCGGCGCTGAAGGAATTTTCCTCGCGCGATGAGGAGAGCCTGCTGGCGGCGGTCGGCTACGGCCTCGTGACGGTCGCGCAGATGCTCGGCAAGGTGCTGACGCCCGACGAGCTCAAGCTCTATCGCGGCGAGAAGACGCCACTGTCGGTGCCGCCGGGCCCGGGCGATCGCGAGCCGCGGCCGTCGCGCGAGCAGCGCCGCGCGGCCGATAACGCGGTGATCGTCTCGGGCGTCGGCGACATGCTGGTGCGCTTCGCGCGATGCTGCAATCCGCTGCCGGGCGAGGCGATTACCGGCTTTATCACGCGCGGCCGCGGCGTCACGGTACATCTGGCGGGATGTCCGCACGCCCTGGCGACCGATCCGCAGCGCCGCGTGCCGGTGGTATGGAAAGTCGGCGAGGAGACCCCGCGGCCGATTCGGCTCGAAGTGCTATGCGTCGATCAGCCGGGCCTGCTGGCCGCGATGTCGAAGGCGATCGCGGCGGTCGGCGTGAATATCTCGACCGCCGAGGTCAAGACCGCGGGCAACGACGGGCGCGCGCTCTCGCTGTTCGAGCTCAAGGTCAGCAACGCGGCGCAGCTCAACCAGCTCATGCATTCGATCGCCGCGATCGACGGCGTGCTGCGCGTCTCGCGCCTGGGCCATCAGAACGGCAACAATCATCATCGCGTCTGAGCACTGGCCGGTTCCCCCTTCATCCATTCGATCGCCAGCGGCGCGCGTCAGGGCGCGGTGAGCACCGCGATCATGCGCGCGTCGAGGCAGGCGCCTTCGGGATCGAGCTTGCGCGCCGAACGAGCCAGGCGGGCCAGGTTGGCGTGGCGGCGGGCCGGGGCGATCGGTGCGGAAAAGAGCCGGGCCTTGTCCAGGTCGAGGATCGCCACGCTGAACTGGTCGCCCGCTTGCGTGACGAAAAGATTGTGCAGGTTGAGGTCGGCGTGGAGCAGGCCGCCGCGATGCATCGTGTCGATCGCGCCGCGCGCGTGGCCGATAACGTGCGTGCGGACCAGCGGATCGTCGTCGGTGCGGAGAAACTCCCACAGCGTCATGCCGGCCATCGCGCGGGTCAGGAAGACCCCGCGATAGAGGCCCGGGACGACCGTCTCGACCATCGCGCCGAGCGGTTCGGCGACCGGAATGCCGCGCAGGCGGGCCTCGTTGGCGACCGCCAGCTCGCGCACCGGGCGCGGGGTCGCGCCGAGGTAGAGATCGCTCAGTAGATGGCTAATCAGACCGCCGCGCCGGCCGACCCGCGCGAAGATTTCGGGGCCGCCGTCGAGCGGCAGGCGAAAGCCGCTGGCGCGATTGCCGCGGCCGGCGGTGGCGGGCGGATGCGCCGCGAGGCGGTCGAGGGCGGCGAAGATCGCGGTCGCGCGCGGCGCCAGATCGCGCCGGATATAGAGCACGCGCCGGCCGAGGCCGAAGCGCGGGAAGTCGGGACCGGGATCGCGCACGGCGTTGCGCACCCATCCGAAGGCGCCGGCGAAAATCATCAGAGAAATTCCGCGGACCATCGGCCGCGCCGGCGCGCGCGCGGGCGGCGGCTCATGGCAAGCTTTCGGCTTCGTCGATCAGCATGATCGGAATATCTTCCTTGATCGGATAGCGCAGCTTGCAGGCATCGCAGATCAGCGCCTCGGGCTGATCGACCAGACGCAAGCCGCCCTTGCATTTGGGGCAGGCGAGAATCTCGAGCAGTTCCTGAGCGATCGCCATTGGTCACTCCTTGGGTTGATCACGCCGATCGTCATGCGACGAAGGCGGGCGGGCGATTGCCGACCGGGCCACGCCGACGCCGAATCCGCTCGGCCGCCAGCGCCAGCAGCCGCGCTTCGTCGCACGCGTCCATCGTGACGTCGAGCCCGAGAGCATATAGCGAAACCGGCGGGGGCGAAAAGGCCTCGAGCTTAACCAGATCTTTCGCCGTCGTGACGATCATTGCGGGACGCTCCGCGCCGCCGGCCGCGGCAATGATCCGTTCCCAGTCGCCGGGTGCGTAGTCGTAATGGTCGGGAAAGGCGAGCGCGGCGGCAATCGTTGCGCCCAGTCCGGTGAGCATCGCATGGAAGCCGGCCGGGTCGGCGAGGCCGCTGGCCGCGACCACCCGGTGCCCCGCGAGGCCGCTCAGCGGTGACTCGATCCAGCGCCCGCCGTCAGCGCTGATGAGCGTGTGCGGACGCAACTCCGCGCGCATGATCGGACGACGCTCGAGCCGCGCGCGGTCGGCCGCGCTAAGCGCGTCGCCGGGGGCCGCGGCGCGCGCGATCACGATCACCGCGTCGGCCCGCTCAATTGCGGTGGCCGGCTCGCGCAACGGACCGGCCGGCAGGATCCATCCGTTGCCGAAGCCGCGCGCCGGATTGATCAGGAGCAGATCGAGATCGCGCCTGAGGCCCAGATGCTGAAAGCCGTCGTCGAGGATAATCGCGTCAAGCGGAGCGTGGGCGGTTAGCAGGGCGGCGCCGTCGGCGCGGCGGCGGGCGACCGCGATCGGCCCGGCGAACGCATGCGCCATCATGGCCGGTTCGTCGCCGGCCGCGCGCGGGTCGAGCAGCAGGCGTCCGCCGTCGGCCACCAGCAGGGCGCGCGCGCCGCTTGCCGAGCGGCCCCATCCGCGGCTTAAGATCGCGACTTTGAAGCCCTGGGCTTGCAGGCGCGCGGCTAAAAAGAGTGTGAATGGAGTCTTGGCGTTGCCGCCGACAGTGAGATTGCCGACGCTGATGATCGCGGTCGCGGCATGCGCGGCATGTCCTCGCCACCATCGCGTGCGCAAGGCGAGTGCGCCGCTGTAAAGGGCGGCGGCGGGCGTCAGCGCGGCCCACAGCGGCCACCATCGCGCGGGCAAGCCGGGATGCCACAGGCGCTCTATCGCGGGGCGCCCACGCGCCATCGCTAGAGTCTCCCGATGAGCGCTCCGAGATGATTGAGCGTGGCGGCGGCGCCGCCCGCCAAACGCTCGACGGAGCGGCGCGCCTTGCTGCCGGCGGCGCGGCGACCCTCGTGGTCTTCGAGCCATTCGGCGCAGGTGCTCTCGATTTGGGCGACGTCGTTGACCACGCGTCCGCCGCCCATTTCGATCAGGGCGTCGCCGACCAAGCGCTGGTTTTCGTAATGCGGTCCGAAGATCACCGGGACTGCTACCGCGGCCGGCTCGCCCAGGTTCTGGCCGCCGCGCGCCCGCGTCATGCTGCCGCCGACAAAGGCGACTGTGGCGCGCCGGTAGAGGCCGCGCAACTCGCCCATCGTATCGAGCAGCAGGACCTGCGTATGAGCGTAGGCGGCGGCCGAGGCGGCGCGCATGGTGGCCGGCGCGTCGGCCGCCGGCAGGGCCTGGGCGCGGACGTAAGTGAGCCGTGTGGACTGGATTTCGGCCTCGACTTCGGGGACGCGCTCGAGATGGCGCGGGGCGATGATCAGGGCGAGGGCCGGAAAGCGATCGAGCAGATTGCGATAGGCCGTCAGCATCATCCGTTCTTCGCCCGGCGCGGTCGATCCGGCGACCACAATCTGCCGGCCGGCCGCGAAGTCGCGCAGCGCCGACCGGATCGGCGCCTCGCTCGGGTCAATCACGAACTTGGTATTGC
>DATLRA010000068.1:0-2039 GCA_035534935.1 Binataceae bacterium (SeqCode) | reverse complement strand
TACCTCGACGCGGCGATCGCCGGCGGCGCGGAAGCGGCGCTGACCTCGCTCGGCATCGGCGGCTTCATCGCGATGCGCGCGCTGTCGACGCGCAACGACGCGCCCGAGGCCGCCAGCCGTCCCTTCGACGCCGAGCGCGACGGCTTCGTGATGGCCGAGGGCGCGGCGGCCCTGATCCTTGAGGAACGCGAGGCCGCGCTTAAGCGCGGCGCTTACATCGTGGCCGAGATTGCCGGTTATGCGGCCAACGGCGACGCCTATCATATGACCTCGCCGTCGCCGGAGGGGCTGGGCGCCGGGCGCTGCATGAGGCTGTGTCTGCAGGACGGCGAACTCGATCCCAACCAGGTCGACTATATCAACGCGCACGGGACCTCGACGCCGCAGGGCGACGCCGCCGAGACCCAGGCGATCAAGCACGTCTTCGGCGAACGCGCGGCCAAAATCGCGGTGAGTTCGACCAAGTCGATGACCGGCCATACGCTGGGCGCGGCCGGCGCGATCGAGTCGGTCTATACGGTGCTGGCGATCGAACGCGGGATGGTGCCGCCGACGATCAACTACGAGCATCCCGATCCGGAATGCGACCTCGACTACGTGCCCAACCGGCCGCGGCCCGCGAAGATTCGGCTCGCGCTGAACAACTCGTTCGGGTTCGGCGGCACCAACACCACGCTGGCCTTCAGGCCGGCGGTCGAACTTAGCGGGAAGTAGCAAGATGGGATCGCGAATCGTCGCTACCGGACGCGCGCTGCCGCGCACCGCGGTTACCAATCATGAGCTTGCGCGGATCGTGGACACTTCCGACGAATGGGTACGCACGCGTACCGGAATCGGGCAGCGTTACGTGATGTCCAGCGGAGAGTCGCTGGTCGATATCGCCGCCGCCGCCAGCACCACCGCGCTCGAGCGCGCCGGGATACGGCCCGCCGAGCTCGACGCGATAATCGTCGGCACGGTCTCCTCCGAGTACGGCTTTCCATCGTTCGCCTGCCAGCTCCAGCATCGCCTGGGCCTCGATTCGATCCCGGCCTACGACGTCGCCGCGGCCTGCGCGGGCTTCGTCTACGCGCTCAACGTGGCCGACAACGCGATGCGCGCGGGAGATTACTCGCGCGTGCTGCTGGTCGGCACCGACGCGCTTTCGACCATGGTCGACTGGAACGACCGCGCGGTCTCCGTGCTGTTCGGCGATGGCGCCGGGGCGGCGGTGATGGTTTCCGAACCGGGGCCGCGCGGCGTGCTCGCCAGCCTGCTGCGCGCCTCGGGCGAGTACTGGCATTTGCTCTCGGTGCGATCGACGGGCGTGCGCGCGACGCTCGACTCCGAGGTGCGGCGCTCGCCCGACGACGCGATCAAGATGAAGGGGCCGGAGCTGTTCAAGCTCGCGGTGCGCTCGATGGCCGACATAACGCTGAAGGTGGCCGAGCGGGCTGGCGTGCGCCTGGACGACGTCGCGCTGATCGTGCCGCACCAGGCCAACATCCGCATCCTCGACGCGGTCGCCGATCGCCTGGGTGTCTCCCACGACAAGGTCTTCACCAATATCGACCGCTATGGCAACACCTCGGCGGCTTCGGTGCCAATCGCGCTGGACGAGGCGATCGAAGCCAACCGCATCCATGACAACGACCTGGTGATGCTCAACGCGTGCGGCGGCGGCCTGACCTGGGGCGCCAACCTGCTGCGCTGGTAGACCGCGGCCGCGGCGCGAACGCGGTCGGCGCGCTTATTTCGCGGGCGCGTTGGTCGCGGGAAAATTCGCCAGCTCGTCTTCCATCGGCTCTTCCCCGGATACTTCGCGCGTGTCCTCGAGGTCGAGCTTTACCGGCGTCTCGCCGCGCTTGCGGATGCGATACTTGGTGAGGCTCATCCGCTTGAACTCCATCGGCACGCCCTCGCAGATCAGAAACGACGGCGCGTTGCAGACCTGGATATGGAGATGCGGCTCAGTCGAGTTGCCGGAGTTGCCGAGACGTCCGAGGACCTGTCCCCGATGAACCTGTTCGCCGAGTTTCACGGCAATTGTGCCGGGAATC
>DATLRA010000067.1:0-2770 GCA_035534935.1 Binataceae bacterium (SeqCode) | reverse complement strand
TGCGCTGGCTTGGCGGCGGCGTGCCGGAGCTGGCGGGAAAAATTCTGACCTATGACGGGACCGCGAGCAGGCGAATGCGCGCGCTTGAAGTAGGCGCGCGCGCCGGATGCGCCTGCGGCGCGGCCCGGCGTGCGGAGAACGCGGCGGCGGCGGCCCCAGAGCGGAACCAGTCGCGCAACTAACGAGGATTCATGCGATGAGCTTCGTGACCAACCTCAAGTGCCGCGAGTGCGGCCAGGAATATCCGATCAAGCCGCTGCACGTGTGCGAGGATTGCTTCGGCCCGCTCGAGGTCACCTACGATTACGCCAAGATTCGCGCGGCGGTCTCGCGCGCGACGATCGCGGCGCGCCCCCACAACCTGTGGCGCTACCGCGAGCTGCTGCCGGTCGACGGCGAGCCCGAGGCGGGGCCGTTTTCCGGCTTCACGCCGCTATTGCAGGCGCGCCGCCTCGGCGCCGAGCTGGGGCTCAAGAAGCTCTACATCAAGGACGACACCGTCAACCATCCCACGCTCTCTTACAAGGATCGCGTGGTGTCGGTGGCGATCACCAAGGCGCGCGACTTCGGCTTCACCACGGTCTCGTGCGCCTCGACCGGGAATCTGGCGACGGCGGTCGCGGCGCATGCGGCGCGCGCGGGGCTTAAGTCGGTAATCTTCATGCCCGAGGGCGTCGAGTCGGGCAAAATAGTCGGCTCGTCGATTTACGGCGCGCGCGTGATCACGATTCGCGGCAACTACGACGACGTCAACCGGCTGTGCAGCGAAATTGCCGACAAGTACGGATGGGCCTTCGTCAATATCAACCTGCGCCCCTACTACACCGAGGGCGCCAAGACCTTCGGCTTCGAGGTCGCCGAGCAGCTCGGCTGGAAACTGCCCAACCATATCGTGCTGCCGACCGCGGGCGGCACGATTTTGCCCAAGGTCGCCAAGGCCTTCAAGGAACTCAAGGAGGTCGGGCTGGTCCACGGCGGCGAGTTCAAGATTCATTGCGCGCAGGCGGCCGGCGCCGCCCCGGTCATCCACGCGCTGCACAAGGGCACCGACTTGATAACGCCGGTCAAGCCCGACACCATCGCCAAGTCGATCGCGATCGGCAACCCGGCCGACGGTTTCTACGTGCTGCGCGCCGTGCGCGAATCGGGCGGATGGGGCGAGATGGCGAGCGACCCCGAGATAATCGACGCGATCAAGCTGCTCGCGCGCACCGAGGGCATTTTCGCCGAGCCGGCCGGCGGCACCACGCTCGCCGTGACGCTGAAACTCATCGCCGCCGGGCGCATCAAGGCGGAGGAAAGCGTGGTGGTCTCGATCACCGGCAACGGTTACAAAACGCTGGAGGCGGTCGCCCAGAGCATCGAGCCGCCGCTCGTGATCGAGGCCCGGCTGAAGGACTTCGACGCGATCTACGAAAGTCTCGGCGACGGCAAGCGCACGCTCAAGGGTGCGGCCTGACCGCGCGGGCGGCGCGCTTGTAATGCCGGGTGGCGAAGCATACGCGACAAACGCTAGTCTCTTGCGCTAGTCTGTGGAGGTAGGAGTTTCGATCATGCCAGTCAGGGTACGAGTACCGACCCCGCTACGCAGGTTTACCGGGGGCACCGACGAGGTCGCGGCGGCGGGCGAATCGGTTCGCGCGGTTATCGAGGACCTCGAAAAGCGCCATCCCGGGATGCGCGAGCGGCTCTTCGACGACAAGGGCGAGCTGCGCCGCTTCGTCAATATTTATCTCAACGGCGACGACATCCGTTTCCTCAACCAGCTGGACTCGCAGGTCAAGGATGGCGACGACATTTCAATCGTCCCAGCGATCGCCGGCGGCGAGTAACGGAGAATACGTGCCGGCGGCGCGGGCGCACAGCGTGCTCGAGCTGATCGGCAATACGCCGCTGCTCGAAATCACGCGCGTGACCGAGGGGCTGCTGCGCCCCGGCGTGCGGATTTTCGCCAAGCTCGAGGGCTTCAACCCCGGCGGCTCGGTCAAGGACCGCGCCGCACGCCACATGATCGAGTTCGGGCTCAAACGCGGCGAGTTGCGGCCCGGCAAGGTGATTATCGATTCGACCTCGGGCAACACCGGGATCGCGCTGGCGATGGTCGGCGCGGCGCTCGGCTATCCGGTCGAGATCGTGATGGCCTCCAACGTCAGCCGCGAGCGCAAGAAGATAATCGAGGCCTTCGGCGCCAAGCCGATCTACTCCGATCCGCTGGAGGGCTCCGACGGCGCGATCGCGCTCTCGCGCGAGATCATCGCCGCCAACCCCGAACGCTATTTCAAACCCGACCAGTACAACAACGAGGCCAACGCGCTCGCCCATTTCGATACCACCGGGCCCGAAATCTGGCATCAGACGCGCGGCCGCATCACTCACTTCGTGGCCGGAGTCGGCACCGGCGGCACCGTGATGGGCACCGGGCGCTACCTCAAGTCGCAAAACCCGGCGGTGAGAGTGATCGCGGTCGAGCCGGATGACGCGATGCACGGGCTCGAAGGCCTCAAGCACATGGCCTCGTCGATCGTGCCGGGCATCTTTCACGCCGAAGAACTCGACGACCGCCTCGCGGTCTGCACCGAGGACGCCTACGAGATGGTTTACGCGCTGGGCCAGATCGAAGGCGTGCTGGTAGGGCAATCGTGCGGGGCGGCGATGGTGGCCGCGTTGCGGGTCGCGCGCGGGCTGCGCGAGGGATGCGTGGTGACCGTGTTTCCGGATTTCGGTGACAAGTACCTGTCCACCAATCTGTGGATCGGATGGGAACAGTGGC
>DATLRA010000066.1:0-17735 GCA_035534935.1 Binataceae bacterium (SeqCode) | reverse complement strand
ATTCCGGGGATCAGGCCAGGGCGGCCGACGGCGGATTATATCGATCGGGTACTGTCGCGGATCACGCTGGGCGGCGCGATCTACGTGAGTGCCGTATGTGTGCTGCCGACGATCCTGATTCAGCGCTTCAACGTGCCATTTTACTTCGGCGGCACCGCATTGCTGATCGTGGTCGGTGTCGCGCTGGATACGGTGGCGCAAATCGAAACCCATCTGCTCTCGCGCAATTACGAAGCGTTTATGGGGCGCAAGGGCGGCAGCCGCGGCGGACGGCGAAATTGAGGCGCGGATGAACATGAGGCGCGGAGCTTAACCGGTGCGGCTGGTAATGTTGGGTCCTCCGGGGGCGGGCAAAGGAACCCAGGCGCGGCTGCTCGAGGCACGGCTCAACTCACCGCAAGTGGCCAGCGGTGATTTGCTGCGAGAGGCGGTGCGCAATCGCACGGCGCTCGGGATCGAGGCCAAGGATTACATGGATCGGGGCGCGTTGGTACCCGACGAACTGGTGCTGAAGCTGATTAATGAGCGTTTGATCCAGGCCGATGCGAGCGGCGGATTTATCCTTGACGGGTTTCCGCGCACGGTGGAGCAGGCCGAGACGCTGGCGCGGATGCTCGATAGGCGCGGCGAGACGCTGGACAAGGTGGTGGCGATAATCGTGCCCGATGAAGAGATCATCAAGCGGATCTCGGGTCGGCGCACCTGTCGCAGTTGTGGCGCGATGTACCATATGATTTACGATCCGCCGCGCAATATGAACCTGTGCAACTCGTGTAATGGCGAGCTGTATCAGCGCGATGACGACGCCGAAGATACGGTGCGGATGCGTCTCGAGGTCTATGCCGCGTCGACCCGGCCGCTGCTGGAGCATTACGAGCGGCTGAACCTGCTGGCACTGATCGAGGGAATCGGCCGGCCCGAGGAGATCGAGGGGCGGATCCTGGTGGCGCTGGGCCGGATGCCGGCCGGAGACGGAACCTCGCAAGCGGCCGGATCGCGGAGTAAGACCGGAGCACAAAGCAAAAATTGATCACGCTGAAAAATTCCGCCGAAATTGCCGTGATGCGCGCGGCGAGCCGGATCGTCGCCGAGGTGCTCGAGGAGCTGGTCGCGGCGGCGCGGCCGGGCGTGTCCACGCTCGATCTCGATCGGCTGGCGGAAGAGTTGACCTTGAAGAAGGGTGCGCGGCCGGCGTTCAAGGGCTATCGGCCGGGCGAGGTCGAGTATCGCCATAGTCTCTGCGTATCGATTAACGAAGAGATCGTGCACGGTATCCCGAAGGCCGGGCGCAAGCTCAAGCCGGGCGATATCGTCGGGCTGGATTTCGGCGTGGTGTACCAGGGCTTTTATGGCGACGCGGCGCGGACGGTGGCGATTGGCAAGGTGACGGAGAGCGCGGTGCGCCTGATGCAGGTAACGCGGGCGGCGCTCTATGCGGGAATCGAGCGGGCATTGGTGGGCAATCGGATCAGCGACATTGCGCGCGCGGTGCAGCATACGGCGGAGGCGGCGGGATTTTCGGTGGTGACCGACTTTGCCGGCCACGGAATCGGCCGCAAGCTGCATGAGGATCCCCAGGTGCCGAACTATTTTCTGCCCGGGATGCCGAATCCACGTTTGCGGGAAGGCATGGTCCTGGCGATCGAACCAATGATTAACGAGGGTACCGCGGAGCTGGAAATTCTCGCTGACGGATGGACGGCGGTGACCGCCGACGGCAAGCTGTCGGCCCATTTCGAGCATTCGATAGCGATTACGGCTTCCGGGCCTGAGATTCTGAGCGAGTTGGGCAATGCCTAAGGGTGACGCAATAGAAGTCAGCGGGACGGTGCTCGAGGCGTTGCCCAATGCGGTGTTCCGGGTGACGCTGGACAACGGGCATCGGGTGCTGGCGCATATCTCGGGCAAGATGCGGATGCATTACATCAAGATTCTCCCGGGGGACAAGGTCACGGTGGAGCTGTCGCCCTACGATCTGACTCGCGGACGGATCACTTATCGGATGCGCTAGCGGGCGCGCGCGGGGAAATCGGCGTGGCCGCGCGCAACGCCGATAGCGCCAATTGACAACAAGGCCTTGGGCAAGCAGGGCCATCTGAAAAAAAGATTGTTCGGGACGGACTGGTAAAATGAAAGTTCGGGCGTCGGTCAAGAAGATTTGCAAGAACTGTAAAGTGGTGCGCCGCCAGGGCGTGATCCGGATCCTGTGCGCCAATCCGCGCCATAAGCAGCGCCAGGGATAGCGCGCGCGCCGGGCGATAGCGACGATGAGCAAGATTATGGATAACGCCGCGGACAAGGGCGTCAAGAGCACAAGGAGCGATCGATGGCACGCGTAGCCGGAGTCGAACTGCCGCGCAACAAGCGGATCGAGATTGCGCTGACCTACATCTACGGGATTGGGCGGACGTCGGCGGTCAACATTCTGAAGAAGGCGAGCGTCGATCCGATGCGCAAGACCGACGACCTGACGGCCGACGAGCAGGTGCGGATCCGGCAGACGATCGACGCCGACTACAAGGTCGAGGGCGATCTGCGGCGCGAGTTCCAGCAGGCCATCAAGCGCCTGATGGATCTGGGCTGCTATCGCGGTATACGGCATCGCCGGGGCTTGCCGGTGCGCGGCCAGCGGACGCATACCAATGCCCGCACGCGCAAGGGTCCGCGCAAGCTGGTGGCGGGCAAGAAGCAGGCGCCGCCGAGGTAATCGGTGGCGAGAGTACAAGAGTAAACGGCGCCAGGCGCGCGAAGTGGTGCGCGATCTTCGCGGCGCGGGAAAATTTACCGAGCGCTAGAACAAGCTACGCAGGCAGGCATTAGAGGCTGATGGCAGAAGAGACCAAGGAAACCAAAGCGGCGCCGCCCAAGGCCGCGGCCGCATCGGGCGCAGCGCCGGCGGTGGGAGCAGCGCCGGCTGCCGCGCCACGCAAGCGGCGCACGCGCCGATCGGTGCCCGAGGGCATCGCGCACGTGCACGCGACTTTCAACAACACGATCGTGACGATCACCGATCAGCAGGGGCTGGTGGTCGCCTGGTCGAGCGCCGGTTCGGTGGGCTTCAAGGGCTCGCGCAAGGGGACGCCGTTTGCGGCGCAGATGGCGGCCGAGGCGGCGGCGCGCAAGGTCTCGGAGTTCGGGATGCGCGCGGTGGTGGTGCACGTCAAGGGGCCGGGCGGTGGACGCGAGTCGGCGGTGCGCGCGCTGCAGGCGACTGGGCTCAACGTAATATCGATCAAGGACGCGACGCCGATTCCGCATAACGGATGCCGTCCGCCGAAGAAGCGCCGGGTCTGATCCGGGCGTCAGCAGAGGAATACGGTGGCAAGAAATCTTGGTCCAGTATGCCGGATGTGCCGGCGCGAGGGGCTCAAACTCTTTTTGAAGGGCGAGCGATGCTACAGCGACAAGTGCGCGATCGAGCGGCGCAACTATCCGCCCGGAGCGCACGGCCAGGCGCGCACGCGCTTTTCGGAGTTTGCGATCCGCTTGCGCGAGAAGCAGAAGGTCAAGCGGATCTATGGGATGCTCGAGAAGCAGTTCGCGCATTATTTCGAGATGGCCGAGCGCATGCCGGGCATCACGGGTGAGAATCTGCTGGTGCTGCTCGAGCGGCGGCTCGACAACGTGGTCTACCGGCTGGGCTTTGCGAGTTCGCTGGCGCAGGCGCGCCAGCTCGTGCGCCACGGCCATTTCGAGGTGGCCGGCAAGGTCGTGACGATTCCGTCGTACCTGCTCGAAGTGAACCAGGTGGTGAGCATCAACGAGAAGAGCCGGACGAAGAAGGTGATTGTCGAAGCGATCGAACTGGCGCAGCGCCGGGGCGTGCCGCCGTGGATGACGCTCGATCGCGAGCAGTTTCGCGGGGCGCTGCGCTCGCTGCCGGCGCGTGGCGATCTGACGATGCCGGTGAGCGAGAAGCTCATCGTGGAGCATTACTCGCGTTAGGAGGCCGCCGCCCTGAAGCTTCGCGCACAAAGAAAAATTATCCGCGGTTAAAGAATACAATTATGCAGAACGATTGGCGTGACCTGATCAAACCCAAAGCGGTCGAGTTCGACGAAAAAGAAGTAAGCCCGACCTACGGGCGATTTTTCGCCGAGCCGCTGGAGCGGGGCTACGGTATCACGATGGGCAACGCGCTGCGGCGGGTGCTGCTCTCGTCGCTGCCGGGTTACGCGATAACGGCGGTGCGGATCAAAGGCGTGCTGCACGAGTTCTCGACCATCCCGGGCGTCAAGGAAGACGTGACCGACATCGTGCTCAATCTCAAGGAGGTCCGGCTGCGGCTCCATGAGGGCGAGCAGATCACGGCGACGCTCAAGGCCAAGGGCGAGGCGGTGGTCGCGGCCAAGGATATCACCGGCGGTCCGAGCCTGGAGATCCTGACGCCCGAGCGCCATATCGCGACGCTCGACAAGGGCGCCGACCTCGACATGGAGCTGGTCATCAAGCGCGGCCGGGGCTACGTGCCGGGCGAGCGGACCGAGGACGAGGAGCCGATCGGCACGATTCGGCTCGACGCGATCTTCGCGCCGATCAAGAAGGTCAATTTCCTGGTGACCAACGCGCGCGTGGGCCAGCGCACGGACTACGATCGGCTGGCGCTGGAGATCTGGACCGACGGATCGATCTCGCCGCGGGACGCGCTGACCTATGCGTCGCGGGTGATGCGCGACCAGATGTCGATCTTCGCGGGCGTCGAGGAAGAGGCCGAAGTGCCGGCGGCGGGCGAGCGCACCGAGGTTCGCCCGGCGTTTAACGAGTACCTCTACCGGCCGGTCGAAGGGCTGCCGATTTCGGTGCGCGCCTTCAACGGGCTGCAGAACGCGGACATCAAGTATATCGGCGAGCTGGTGCAGCGCACCGAGCAGGACATGCTGAAGATCAAGAACTTCGGCCGCAAGTCGCTCAACGAGATCAAGGAAGTGCTCACCGACATGGGGCTTTCGCTCGGGATGCGGCTGGAAAACCTGCCGTCGCGCAGCGAGCTCGACCGGATGTGGGAGGAGCAGGAGCGGCGCGAGTCGGCTTGAGCCGCCCGCACTGGGGAGTTTATCGATGCGTCATCTTAATCAGGGCCGCAAGCTCAACCGGACTTCGTCCCATCGCAAGGCCCTGTTCCGCAACCTGGTGCTGAGCCTGATCCGCCACGAACGGATTCGGACCACCGACGCCAAGGCCAAAGAGCTGCGGCGCTATGCCGACCGGATGGTCACGCTGGGCAAGCGCGGCGATTTGTCAGCGCGGCGGCTGGCGTTTGCCTTTATGCAATCGCGCGATGCGGTGAAGAAGCTGTTCGACGAAATCGCGCCGCGCTTCAAGGAGCGCGCCGGCGGCTACACGCGGGTGGTCAAATTCGGCGTGCGGCGTGGCGATGCGGCGCCGATCTCAATCGTCGAGTTTACGGGCACGGCCGAAAAGGCCGACGCCAAAAAGCCGCGCAAGAAAAAAGCTGCGCGCCGGGACACGCAATCCGCGGAACCAACGCCGCGCCAGCGGCGGGCCGTTGCGGGCTGATCGCCGACCGGACGAATTCAATTTCAATAATCCGCGGCCGAAAGGCCGCGCCATGCGCGCTCCCGCACGATGCGGGAGCGCGTTTTTATTTGGCCGGAATCGCTTGCCTGGCGGGGCGAATCGTGTGTCACGCGGACCCCACTGCGATCGATTATCGTGCAGGCTGACCGGCCAGTTCTGACACGGGCGGGGGTCTGGTAGAATAAGCGCAAGGACGGGTGATGCCGATGGCGAATGATCTGGTGCAACCGGAAAAATTCTTTCTCAACCGCTTTGGCATGAATCAGGGCGCGCTCGAGCAAATTCTCGGCAGCGCACTGGAACGCAAGGCCGATTATGCCGATCTGTTCTTCGAGTACCGCAGCGCCGAGGGGCTGGGGCTCGAAGAGTCGATGGTGAACCATACCAGCAAGGCGATTTCGCATGGCGTGGGCGTGCGCGTGTGCGCCGACGATCGCACGGGCTACGCCTATTCCGACGAAGTGACGGTCGATCGGATGGGTATCGCGGCGCAGGCGGCGCGGGCGATCGCCGACAACCGCACCGGAGCGCATCCGGCGGTGCAGGTCGGCGAGCAGGTGCGCCGCCACGATCTCTACGAGCTGGAGACCTCGCCGCTTGACGTGCCGCTCGAGGAGCGGGCGCGGCTGCTGCGCGAGATCGACGCGTTGGCGCGCGGTTACGATTCGCGTGTGCGCAACGTGATGGCGTCGTTTTCGGCCGAGCGCCGAATCGTGATGATCGTCAACAGCGAGGGGCGTATCGCGGCCGACGTGCAGCCGCTGTGCCGGCTGAGCGTGACGGTGATCGCGGAGGACGGCAAGGGCCGCCAGGTCGGCACGTATGGCGGCGGCGGCCGGCTCGAATGGAGATATTTTCTCGAGGGCGAGCGCTGGAAGGAATACACGATCAAGGCGGCGCGCCAGGCGATCGTCAACCTCGACGCGGTCGACGCGCCGGCCGGTGAGATGATCGTCGTGCTGGGCAACGGATGGCCGGGAATTCTGCTGCACGAGGCGATTGGCCACGGCCTGGAGGGCGATTTCAACCGCAAGGGCGTGTCGGCTTTCGCCGGGCGCATCGGACAGCCGGTGGCGAGTCCGCTGTGCACGGTGGTCGATGACGGGACGATCGCCAGCCGGCGCGGCAGCCTCAACGTCGACGATGAAGGCACGCCGACCACGCGCACGGTGCTAATCGAAAACGGTATCCTGCGCGGCTACCTGCAGGATCGCACCAACGCCCGGCTGATGAAGATGACGCCGACCGGCAACGGCCGGCGCGAGAGCTTCGCCCATGCGCCGATGCCGCGCATGACGAATACCTTCATGTTGCCGGGCGAAACGCCGCCGGAGGATATCATCAAGGCGGTTAAGCACGGCCTGTATGCGGTGAGCTTCGGCGGCGGCCAGGTCGATATCACCAACGGCAAATTTGTTTTTTCGGCGAGCGAGGCCTACCTGATCGAAGACGGCGAGGTGACGCGTCCGGTCAAGGGCGCGACGCTCATCGGTAATGGCCCCGACGTGATGACGCGGGTCTCGATGGTTGGCAACGACCTCGAGCTCGACCCGGGTGTCGGCACCTGCGGCAAGGACGGCCAATCGGTGCCGGTCGGCGTCGGGCTGCCGACGATCCGGATCGACGGAATCACGGTCGGCGGCACACGCGCATAATTGCGCCAAGGAGTGGTAATGGCACAGGTTGACGCGGCGCTGGCCGAATGGGCGCTGGATGAGGCGCGGCGCTCGGGCGCCACGGCGGCGGAGGTTTTGTGCGTGAGCGCGGAGTCGCTGGCGGCGGGCGAGCGGCTGGGCGAAGTCGAAAAGCTCAAGAGTTCGCGCGAACGGCGGCTGGGGATCCGGGTGTTCGTCGGACAATCGTCGGCGACCGCTTCGACGGCCGAGATCGAGCGCGACGGGCTCAAGGATTTCATCGCCCATTCGGTGACGCTCGCGCGGCTGACGGCGGCCGATCCGTGGGCCGGATTGCCCGACCCCGCGTTGCATCCGGCGCACGTGCCCGATCTCGATCTGGCCGACCGCGCGCAGGGTATCGTCGACGCCGACACGGCGCTCAAGATAGCGCGCACGGCTGAGCAGGCGGCGCTCAAGGCCGACCCGCGGATCAAGAATAGCGAGGGCGCGGAGTTCGATTCCGGCCGCTACCAGATAATGTTTGCCAACAGCCAGGGCTTCGCCGCCGAATACGCGGGCACCTCGTTCAACCTGGGCGTCGCGCCAATCGCGCAGGACGACCAGGGCGCGATGCAGCAGGGCTACTGGTTCACCGCCAACCGGCATTTCAGCAAGCTCGAAGATCCCGCGGAGGTCGGCGCGATCGCGGCCCAACGGGCGCTGCGGCGGCTCGGCTCGCGCAAGATCAAGACGATGCGCGCGCCGATCGTTTTCGATCCCGACATGGCGGCGAGCCTGCTGCGCGCATTGGCCGGCGCGGCTTCGGGTCCGTCGCTCTACAAGGGGGCGTCGTTCCTGGTGGGCAAGCTGGGCGAGCCGATCGCGTCGCCCAACGTGACGATCTGCGACGATGGCACGATCGTCGCCGGGATGGGATCGAAGCCGTTCGACGGCGACGGCCTGGCCACCAATCGCAAGCACCTGGTCGATGGCGGCGTGCTCAAGACCTATCTGCTCGATACCTATTCGGCGCGCAAGCTCAAGCTCGAACCAACCGGCAACGCGGCGCGATCGGTCGGCGATTCGCCGACCGTGAGTCCGACCAACCTGTATCTCGAGCCGGGTAGCCATTCGGCGGAGGCGATTATCGGATCGGTCAAGCGCGGACTTTACGTCACCGAGCTGATCGGGTTTGGCGTCAACGGCGTGACCGGCGACTACTCGCGCGGGGCCGGCGGGATGTGGATCGAGGATGGCGAGCTGGCGTTTCCGGTGCAGGAGATCACGATCGCGGGCAATCTGCGCGAGATGTTCAAGTCGATCGAGATGATCGGCAGCGACCTGCGCTGGCGATCGCCGGTGGTCTCACCGACGATCAAGATCGCGGAGATGATGATCGCGGGCGAATAGCGCGGCGTTTCTTTAATAGTCACTGGCTTGAATCAGCAGTCATTGTTGCGCGACGGCGGATTCTGCATAGGTCCACGCGCCGCGCACCTCGATCGTAGCCGCCGGCCGCGCCGGCCGGGCGGCGCGATCGCGGGGTCCGCGTGGCCCATAATCACGCGCCCACTCCGGCGGGATTGTCGTCTTTACAATTAGTAGATTAACACTTCTATCTGATCGCCATGCGGTACTGCGCCCAAGAATGCGCAGTATAGGTAATGCCAATCGACATTCAGTGGCTATTCACTTGGACCGTAAGTGCAATGCTGCTCTAATGGCGGGAATGGACCAGGGAATCGCGCCACGAGCGGTTACGCAGGGGCAGGATCGCCTGTCCGCGCGTCTCGAACAATACGGCTTGCCGCGGGCGGCGATCGAAGTGCTGCTGAGCCGCCATACGCTGGTGCGCTATCCCAAGGGTGCGTCGCTCTTTGGCAAGGGATCGCCGGCCGACGTGGTCTTTGCGGTGATGAGCGGGATGATCAAGATTTTCTGCAGCGCCGGCCCCGATCGTATCCTGATCGATCTGGCGGGTCCGGGCGATCTGGCCGGCTACGCCGACTTCAGCGAGATTGGCGGCGTGCGATCGCAGATTTTCGAAGCCGAGGCGCTGACCACAACCTGCGTGGCGCTGTTTACGCGCGATCATATTCTGCGCGTATTGCGCGGACTCGAGAGCGGGTCGCTGCTGGCGGTGACCGAGAGCATCAATTCGCTGTGGGCTTCAGTGGTCTATCGATGTGCGGGGTTTCTCGCGATGCCGCTGCGGGCGCGGCTCGAGTCGGTCCTGGTCGATCTGGCCCGACGCTTTGGCGCCAACGACGCGCGCGGCGTGATGCTGACGCCGGAACTCGGGCAGGAGTCGCTGGCCGAAATGATCGGCGGCTCGCGGCCGATGGTCAGCCGGCTTTTGATGGAGATGACCGAGGAGGGGCTGATCGTCCGCGACGGCCGCCGCTATATCCTGTTGCGCGCGAAATGGCCGGGAATGGAAAACGCGGGTGCGTCGCCGGCGAGCAACGCATTTCCGCCGCTGGCCGCCGCGCGTAACGGACGCCGGCTCGATGGCAAGCCGCGCGGCGCATCGGCGCGGGCGTCGGCCTAGGGGATATCTGCCCAAGGCCCATTGTGTCATTCCGAGCGCGGCGCAGAATCCCGGGATTCCTCACGTCGCGGACTCCGTTCAGAATGACAACCTGAGTTGTGCGGAGATTCCCTGGGGGAAAGGCGCGCGATATATTGCAGCCCCGCTAATAGCCAGAAAAACAGAGACCCCGCCGCGCGCCCGAAGTGAGCGTTTGGCGGGGTCCGAGGTTAGCGATCGTCGCCTGAAAGGCGCCGACGATTAGAACGTGCCGACGACCGCGGGATCGTCGATTATGTCTGGATAATTGTCCTGAAGCGACGATGATGTGCTGATGATGCGGGCTTGGCCGCCGACCGCGTACAGGTTGAAGGTGATCGAATTGCCCGTGCCCATCGCGCAGGTGGCGCTGTCAGCGCTGCTCACGGTCAGCGTCAGCGTGCCGACACCCTTGGTCAGGCTGTAGGACAGATCGGCCGGATTGGTCAGTTCGCAAGCTAGACCTTCGTCGTTGCTGTCCTGGTATGAAAGGGTCACGTCGAGGCCGTTGGCGCCGCCTCCGGTGTTAAGCACGGCCAGACCGGCGATGCCCATGTGGCCGCTCTCGCCGGAGTCGTCGGTGGTGCCGCCGACCGCGTTGAACAGATGCGATCCGCTGAGGACGTTGAGCTGTCCGCCCGAGGCCGCCTGGACCGTGCCGGCCACCGCGACTGGCGAACCCAGCGTGTCACCACCCTCGTTCTGTAGAGTGGTGGCTGTTCCCACCATGCTGCCACTGCCATTGCGCGCATACAGGGTGAAGGTGACGGAATTGCCGGTGTTGCCGACCGAATAGCTGGGGTCATTGGTTTCCCAGCAGGAATCCAAAGCGTTCACGGTCAGCGTCATCGTGCCAGCCGAATTGAGGCCGTTGGGAAAGCTGTAGCTGAGGTCGCCAGGCTGCGTGAGCGAGCAAGTGGTGCCTTCGTCTTCGTTGTCGCTGTCCTGAATCCCGATCGTGACATTGAGGGCCGTCGCGCCGCCCTGATTCGTGAGCACGGTGGAACCGGCTATGACCAAATGGCCACCTTCGCCTTCACTGGCTTCATCAATGCCGCCGAAAGCGCTGATCATCTTCGGCCCGGCCATTTGCGCGTGCGCGACACCCATCGACATGAGTGCGACAGCGGGCAGAATCGCCGCCATTTTGAACAACATCCGTTTTAACTTCATACTTTCTCCTCCCGATTACAAAGTTGCGAGTACGCCGAGTTTTGTAGCACTAGGCATTGTCATAAAGCAAATGATCAATTGATGACATATTTCGGGATGTAACGTGCCCCAATGCCGGGACATCAGGGCCAGTGGCAAGATACGATTGGTTTTGCTTGACCCACGGTCGTGTCGGGATAATTGCCGTATGATGCGACTCGATGACGCTGGCCGTCGGTTCAACCTGCGCGGGGCTGAGGGTTGGTGTGCGGTGTAATCAGGCGCTCAGACGTTGCGCCGGAAGAGTGAGCGGATCACATTGAGCATGTAGCGCCAGAAATTGATGAAGAAGCCCTGGCGCGCGACCTTGCCAGCGGCGTCGGCCTTGAGTTCCGCCTCGGCGGCGGCGAAGAATTGCCCAAGCAGCATCTTGGCCGCGCTGTCGATGACGCGCTGCCCCACCTGCATCAGCGGACCGCCGACCTGGACGTCGCCCGCATACTTGACCAGCGTATGGCGTGGGTTGGCCGTGGCCGGTTCGAGGTCGAGCGTGCCGAAGCCGCGCATGAAACCCTGCTTGCCCTTGCCATCGACCAGCATCTTGTAGTGATCGGGCGGGCGGATTTCGTCGAGCTTGAGTTTGCCGGCGTAGACGCCCTTGACCGCGGCGATGCCGACGATGATGGTGCCGGTAAATTCGTCGGGCGCGAGCTGTTCGAGCTTTTCGCATCCGGGGATGAGGCGCGCGAGGCGCCGCGGATCGTTGAAGAGCTCCCACACCTGCTGGCGCGCCGCGGGCATGACCTGTTCGCCGGTTATTTTCATCGCGCAGGCGCCGCCGGCACGCTCGCCGCAAGCGGGGAAATCGATGGCCTAATCATAGGATGCAAATAATCAACTCCAACCAGGGAAGCTCTGCACAAGGTCTATTCGGTCATTTTGAGCGCAGCGAAAGATCCCGGGATTCTTCACGTCGCAGACTCCGTTCAGAATAACAACCTGAGTTGTGCGGAGGTCTCCTATGCCTTGGTGCGCGCGACGGCGGCCTGCAACGCGCGGCGCGCGTAAACTCGCGCCAGTTCGGCGCGGAACTCGGCGCCCGCGTGGATATCGACGAGCGCGTCGATGCCGTCGGCGGTATGCGCCGCGGCCGCCGTGATCGTCGCGGCGTCGGCGGGCTTGCCGGTGAGTGCGGTCTCGATCGCGCGGGCGCGAAACGCCTTGGCGCCGAGGCCGGTGACGCCGACTCGCGCCTGGGCGAAGTTGCCCTTGCGATCGAGCGTGATCAGCGCCGCGACCCCGACCATCGCGAAGCCCGAGGCCGGCTGGCGATGCTTGAGGTACGCGAAACCGGCGCCCGCCGCAATCGGCGCGAAGCTCGCCTGGGTCAGAATCTCGCTCGGCCGCAGCGCGGTGGTCATGATGTCGAGGAAAAAATCCTCGGCCTTGACGGTGCGCGCGCCGGCCTCGCTCTCGAGGTGGAACTCGCCTTCGAGCGCGAGCACGGCCGCCGGATAATCCGCGGCCGGGTCGGCGTGCGAGAGGCTGCCGCCGATCGTGCCGCGGTTGCGCACCTGGACGTCGGCGATCGCCGCGGCGCATTCGGCGAGCAGTCCGAGCCGGTTGCGCAGCAGTTCGGACGACGCCACCTGGCTGTGCGTGGCCGCGGCGCCGACGATGATCTTGCCGCCCTGCTCGGCGATCTGGCCGAGCCCGGCAATCTTTGCGATATCGACGAGATGGGCCGGCTGAGCGAGGCGGAGCTTCATCATCGGGATGAGGCTGTGGCCGCCGGAGAGCAGCTTGGCGTCGTCGCCGAATTGTTTGAGCAGGTCCAGCGCCTCTTTGACCGACGCGGCCCGATGATATTCGAAGGTTCCTGGATACATTGCGCTTAAGCCTTCTTCGCTTCGTGGATCGCGCGCCAGAGCTTTTCGGGCCTGAGCGGCATATCGATATGCCGGATGCCGAGCGGCTTCAGCGCGTCCATCACGGCGTTGACCACGCACGGCGTCGAACCGATAGTGCCGGCTTCGCCGACACCCTTGACGCCCATCGGATTGAGCGGCGACGGCGTGACCGTGTTGCCGAGTTCGTAATGCGGCAGCATGTTGGCGCGCGGCACCGCATAGTCCATCAGAGTGGCCGTGACCAACTGGCCGCCCTCGTCGTAGACCACCTCTTCATAGAGCGCCTGCGCGATACCCTGCGCGATGCCGCCGTGGACCTGGCCCTCGACCAGCAGGGGGCTGAGGATATTGCCGCAATCGTCAACCGCGACGTAGCGCAGGAATTTGACCAGGCCGGTATCGGGATCGATCTCGACCACGGCGATATGGGTACCGAACGGAAAGGTGCATCCGGGCGGCTCGAAGAAGCTGGTCGCGTCGAGTCCGGGCTCCATGCCGGGAATCGGAATCTTCCAGCCGTAGGCGGCGTCGACGACGCTTTTGAGCGGAATCGATTTGCTCAGATCGCTGGCCAGCGCGACCGTGCGATTGGTGAAGGCGAGTTGTTCGGGTGGCGCCTCCATCATGGTCGAGGCGATCTTGCGCAGTTTGTCCTGGAGCTTGCCGACCGACATCATCAGGGCGGCGCCGCCGACCGAAAGGCCGCGGCTGCCGAAAGTGCCGACACCGTACTGCACGATGCCGGTGTCGCCGTGGACCACGGTAATGTCATCGATATCGATGCCGAACGCGTCGGCGGTCATCTGCGCGAAAGTGGTTTCCTGACCCTGGCCGTGCGGCGAGATGCCGGTGAGCACGGTGACGTGGCCGTCGGGCTCGATGCGCACGGTCGAGCTTTCCCATCCGGGCACGCCCGGCGGGAGCATCGCGGAGGGGCCGATGCCGCAAATTTCGACGTAGGAGGCGACGCCGATGCCGACGTAGCGGCCGTGCTTGCGCGCCTCGGCCTGCTCGGCGCGGGCCTTGGGGTAGTCGACCATGGCCAGCGCCTTGTCCAGCGCGCGTTCGTAATCGCCCGAATCGTAGACCAGGCCGGCGCAGGTGGCGAAGGGAAAGGCGTCCTTGGGAATGAAATTGCGCCGCCGCACCGCGACCGGATCGAGGCCGAGTTCCGCCGCGACCAGGTCCATGGTGCGTTCGGCGATATAGGCGGCCTCGGGCCGTCCGGCGCCGCGATAGGCGTCGGTCGCCATCTTGTTGGTGAAGACCATCACCTGTTCAAAGGCGATCGCCGGAATCTTGTAGCATCCGGTCATCATCAGGCCGGAGAAGCCGGGGATCGCGGGCGTGAGCAATTGCAGGTAGGCACCCATGTCGCAGATGAATTTGGCCTTGATGGCGAGGACGGTGCCGTCATTTTTGATTGGCACTTCGAGATAGGTGATCTGGTCGCGGCCGTGGGTGGTGGTGGCAAAATTCTCGCGCCGCCGCTCGATCCATTTGACGGGCCGCCCAAGCGTCATCGAGAGATGCGCGGTGAGCGCCTCCTCGCGATAGAAATTCAGCTTGCAGCCGAAGCCGCCGCCGACCTCCGGCGCGATCACACGCACGCGGTGCTCACCCAGTCCGAGCACCCCGGCGAGCGCCGAGCGCAGCAGATGGGGAATCTGCGTGGAGGTCCAGACGATGAGCTGTTCGGTGCCGGGATTCCATTGCGCGACCACGCCGCGGCCTTCCATCGGAATCGGCGCGAGGCGCTGATTGACGACGCGGAACTTGATCACACGGTCGGCCTTGGCGAGCGCTTCGTCGACCGCCGGATTTGGCACCAGTGCGCGGGTGACCAGATTGTTGCCGAATTCCTCGTGGAGGATCGGCGCGCCGTCGGCCAGCGCCTGCTCGGGATCGACCACCGCGTCGAGCGGATCGTAATCGACATCGATCAGATCGACGGCGTCTTGCGCGAGATACGGATTGGCGGCGACGGCGACCGCGACCGCCTCGCCCACGTAGCGGACCTTGCCCTGCGCGAGCACCGGATGAAACGGGATATGTTCGGCGGGCGCGACGCACGGGATGCTGCCGAGCTTGCCTTTGAGGTCGGCGCCGGTCAGAACGGCGACCACGCCGGGCAGCTTGCGCGCGGCTTCGACATCGATCGAATTGATTTTGGCGTGCGCATGGGGGCTGCGCAGGATTATCGCCGAGAGCATGCCGGGGAGCCGCACGTCATCGACGTAGGTGGCGGTTCCGGTAATCAGGCGTGGATCCTCGCGCCGTTTGATTCGTTCGCCGACAAATTTCGGTACGACCGCCATCATTGCCTCCTTGCCTTAGCCGAGCACCGGAATTTCCGGCCCGCGCCGTGCGTCCACGCCCCGTAAACGAAGATCGATCATGCGTGCGAACGGTTCAGCCGCGGCTCGCCGAGCGCATCTTTTCCGCCGCGTTCTGGACCGCCTTGATGATGTGCTGGTAGCCGGTGCAGCGGCACAGATTACCCTCGATCGCGTGGCGAATATCGGCGTCGCTGGGGCTGGTGTTGCGGCTCAGCAGATCCGCCGCCGCCATCATCATGCCCGGCGTGCAATAGCCGCATTGCAGGCCGTGCTCCTCCCAGAAGCCATCCTGAATCGGATGCAGCTTGCCGTCATGCGCGAGCCCTTCGACCGTGGTAATCGTGGCGCCGTCAGCCTGGGCGGCCAGCACGGTACACGATTTCACGGCGCGGCCGTCGAGCAGCACGGTGCACGCGCCACATAGCGTGCTCTCGCAACCGACGTGGGTGCCGGTCAAGCCGGCGACCTCGCGCAGGTAATGCACAAGGAGCATGCGCGGCTCGATTTCGTCGCCGCGCGGATGTCCGTTGATTGTCAGATTAACGCGCATCGATTGGTCTCCCGTTCAACTGGACTGGTTTAGCAAATCGCCGCGCGCGCCGCTAACGGGAATCGCTGCTACGTGCGGATGGCCGCGCATTGGGGATAAACGCTTGCCGCGCAAGCATTAGTGGTTATTTTTTAGTCACGAGGAAGCGAAAAAACCATTATGAATGCTAACCGCCTGACCGAAAAACTCCAGGAAGCGCTGAGTCGTGCGCAGAACGCCGCGGTCGCCGCGCATCATCAGGCCGTCGATGTCGAGCATCTGGCGTCGGCGCTATTCGATGACAGCGAGGGGTTGGCCGTCTCGATCCTGAAACTGGCGGGTGCCGACCTGGCGGCGGTGCGCGGCAAACTCGCCGACGAATTGCGCAAGCTGCCCGCGATTACCGGTAGCGGCGCCGACGGCGGACAGGTCTACGTCACGCAGCGGCTCAACCGCCTGCTGGCCGGCGCCGAGCAGGAAGCCGGCAAGCTCAAGGACGACTACGTATCGATCGAGCACGTGATTATCGCGATGCTGGCGGAGCCGGGCGGGGCCGCGCGGATTTTGCGCGAGGCCGGCGTCACCCACGACAAGCTGATGACGGTGCTCAAGCAGGTGCGCGGCAACCAGCGCGTGACCTCGAGCAATCCCGAGGCGACCTACCAGTCGCTCGAACGCTATGGGCGCGATCTGACCAAGCTGGCTGCGGCGGGCAAGGTTGACCCGGTAATCGGCCGGGACGAAGAGATTCGCCGCGTAATCCAGGTGCTCTCGCGGCGCACCAAAAACAATCCCGTCCTGATCGGCGAGCCGGGCGTGGGCAAGACCGCGATCGCCGAGGGGCTGGCCCAGCGAATCGTCTCGGGCGACGTGCCCGAGGGGCTCAAGAACCGCCGGCTGGTCGCGCTCGACATGGGCGCGCTGGTGGCGGGGGCCAAGTTTCGCGGCGAATTCGAAGAGCGTCTGAAGGCGGTGCTCAAGGAAGTGCAGGAGGCCGACGGCGAGGTCATCCTGTTCATCGACGAACTGCATACGGTGGTCGGCGCGGGCGCGGCCGAGGGCGCGATGGACGCGTCGAATCTGCTCAAGCCGATGCTGGCGCGCGGCGAGCTGCATTGTATCGGCGCGACCACGCTCAACGAGTACCGCAAATATATCGAGAAGGATGCGGCGCTCGAGCGGCGCTTTCAGCCGGTCAAGGTTGACGAGCCGAGCGTCGAGGACACCATCTCGATCCTGCGCGGGCTCAAGGAGCGCTACGAGGTCCATCACGGCATTCGCATCAAGGACTCCGCGCTGGTCAGCGCCGCGATGCTTTCCAATCGCTACATCGCCGACCGCTTCATGCCGGACAAGGCGATCGATCTGGTCGACGAGGCGGCGGCCAAGCTGCGCACGGAAAAGGAATCGATGCCGGTCGAGCTCGACGAGGCCAATCGGCGCGTGATGCAGCTCGAGATTGAGCGCGAGGCGCTCAAGCGCGAGACCGACGCCGCGTCGAAAGAGCGGCTGGGCAAGCTCGAAAAGGAACTGGCCGAGGCCCACGAGCGGCGCACGGCGCTACAGGCGCAATGGCAAAAGGAAAAAGGCGGTATCGAGCAGCTCGCCAAATTCAAGAGCGCGATCGAGCAGACCCGCCACGAGATCGACAAGGCCAAGCGCGACTACGATCTCAACAGGGTCGCCGAGCTTCAATATGGCAAGCTCGCGAGCCTCGAAAAAGAGCTCGCCGCGGCCGAGCAGGCGGCCGACAACGGCACGGGTTCGCGGCTAATCAAGGAAGAGGTCGACGAGGAGGATATCGCCGAGGTGGTCGCGCGCTGGACCGGTATCCCGGTGTCGCGCCTGATGGAGGGCGAGGTGCAGAAGCTCGCGCATCTCGAGGAGCATCTGCACAAGCGCGTGATCGGACAGGATGAAGCGGTCTCGGCGGTGGCCGACGCGGTGGTGCGCGCGCGGGCGGGCCTGCAGGATCCCAATCGTCCGATCGGGTCGTTCATCTTTCTCGGACCGACGGGGGTGGGCAAGACCGAACTGGCGCGGGCGCTGGCCGAGTTCCTGTTCGACGACGAGAACGCGCTG
>DATLRA010000065.1:0-24072 GCA_035534935.1 Binataceae bacterium (SeqCode) | reverse complement strand
TATGATCTGCGCCCGCTGATCGGCTTCGGCTTCACGCTGGCGGCGTATGAGATCTGGACCATGTCGCATTGGAATCTCCAGGTCAGCGAGAGTGCTGTGCTGTGGCCGATTCTGCTCTTCGGCCTGGGCCTGGGAATAGTGTTTCCGACCGTCACCGCGGCGGGTCTCGGCCAGATCAAACCCGAGCGGATGGGTTTCGCGTCGAGCCTGTTCAACATGATGGTGAACACCGGCGCGGCGTTCGGAATTTCGAGCGTCAGCAACATACTCACTTCGCATGAGCAGACGCATCAGGCGTATCTCGTGCAGCATTTTTCGGTCTTTGACGCATGGAAGGTAAGCCGCGGACAGCCGGAGATGCCGGGAGGGCCGACCTTCAACTTCATGCATCAGATGGTCACCGGACAGCACCAGGGGCTGGGTCAGGTGTACAGCATGATCCAGGCGCAATCGTGGCTGCTGGCCTATAACGACGTCTACCGAATACTGGCGCTAATCGCGCTGTTATGCGCGCCGTGGTGCCTGCTGCTGAGCCGCGCGGGCGGCGGCGCGAAATCCGACGCCGTGATGCATTAGACAAGTGCGCCTCGGATATGCATTAGAAGGTAACGCGATCCGCGCGTGAGTTTCGCCGCGCACAGTTTCAAGTTCGACGGAGTATTTGAATGAGCGCAGAGACTCAACGGCACGTACTCGACGGTTACAAGGTGCTCGACTTCACGCAGTTTGTTGCGGGGCCGACGGTCACGCTGATGATGGCCGAGATGGGCGCCGAGGTGATCAAGATTGAAGCGGCGCCGGCCGGCGATCCGACGCGAATCTGGCCGGTGATGAAAGAGGGCCGCAGCGGCTACTTCGTCCAGCACAATCGCGGCAAGCAGAGCCTCTGCCTCGACGCGAAAAGTGCCGAGGGCGCGGCGATTCTCAAAGAGCTGGTGAGCAAGGTCGACGTGATCGTCGAGAATTTCGCGCCGGGCGTGATCGCGCGGCTGGGTCTCGGCTACGAGGCGGTCAGCAAGATCAATCCGCGGGTCGTGATGTGCTCGGTGTCGGCCTTTGGCCAGACCGGACCGCTGGCCCACGAGCCGGGCTTCGACTGGTGCGGGGCGGCCTACGGTGGAATCCTGTACATGATCGGGATGCCCGACGGGCAGCCGATTGCGCCGACCACGGCGATCGGCGACGTGTCGACCGGCGTGCATGCGCTGAGCGCGATCGCCTGCGCGCTGCTCTATCGCGAGCGCACCGGCAAAGGCCAGTATCTGGATTGCGCACTGCTCGATACCTACTTCAATTACCACGAGGCGTCGGTGCAGTTGCAGAGCTTAAGCGGCGGCGGGATCCGGCCGAAACGCACGGGTAGCCATGCGACCTACACGGCGCCGGCGGGAATTTTTCGCGGGCGCGAAAAATACTTCATCATCTTCGCCCAGATGGACCATATGTGGGCCAAGCTGTGCGCGCTGATGGGGCGGCCGGAGCTGGCGGCCGACCCGCGCTTTGCCGACAACACCGGCCGGGTCAAAAACCTGGGCGATATCGTGACGATTATCGAGGGCTGGATTCGATCGATGCCGAGCGACGACGCGGCAATGGCGGCGCTGCGCGAGAGCCGCATCCCGATGGCGCCGATCCTGTCGCTCGAAGAGGCGATGGCCCATCCGCATCTGCGCCAGCGCGGCACGGTGCGGCGGGTGCGCGACCGGACGCTCGGGGAGTTCGATCTGCCGGGCTTTCCGCTGCGCTTTTCGGCCTTTCCGGGCACGCTCGAATTGCAGGCGCCGACGCTGGGCGAGCATAACGCGGCGGTGCTCGGGCGCTATCTCGGCTATACGCCGGAACGGGTCGGCGCGCTCGAGGCGCAAGGCGTGCTGCGCCGCGGATCGCACTGACGCGGGCGCGCGATCGCGTCGTCGAAGGCGCGCGCGGACTAGAGGCCGATTTCGCCCATGAAGGGTTCGAGCACGTCGAGCAGGCGGCGCGGACTGTCCCCCTGGATCGTGTGGCCGGCGCCTTCGATTTTGACCCAGCGGCCGTTGGGCACCGAGGCGGCGAATTTCTCGGCGTTCTCGTCGCTCAGGACGTCGCTGCGCGACCCGCGCATCACGAGCGTCGGGCAGGTGATGTTGGCGGCGTTGTCGTTGATCTGATCCTTGCGCGCGGTTTGCTCGGCCATGATGTTGGCGCCCATGCGCTTGGGGTCGTGCTTCCAGGTCCATTTGCCGCTGGGCAACTGGCGCAGATTATGGGGCAGGCTGCGGCGCAACAGCTCGCGGCTGCGCAGCGGATTGAACTTGATCGCGCGCTCGACGAAATCCTCGACCGAATCAAGCTCGCGATCCTGCGCGATGAAATTGCGCACGCGCAAGGAGCCCTGCGTGCTGATCTCGGGCGCGATATCGACCAGCACCAGCCCGGCCATTTTGGCGGCGTGGCGAATCGCATAGCCCATCGCGGCGAACCCGCCCATCGAATGGCCGATCAGCAGCGGGCGTTCGAGCTTGAGCTTGTCGATAAAGCCCTCCAGGTCGGCGACCTGGCTCTCGAAGCGGTAGTCGGCGGTTGGTTCCCATTCGCTGTCGCCGTGGCCGCGCTGATCGAGGGCGACGCAGTGATAGCGATCGCGGAGCATCAGGCAGACCAGATCCCAGGTATGCGCGTTGAGGCCGCCGCCGTGCAGGAAGAGCAGGGGCGGGCGGCCCTGGGTACCCCAATCGAGGTAATGCAGGCGCATCCGGCCGACGACAATATGATGCGATTCGGGCAGGGCAACTGCGGGCAGCAGCAGGCCGGCGTGCTGCGCGGAGAGTTTGAGATGATCGATCTGTTCGGATTGAGTTAACACCAAAGGACTCCTGGTCTGTTCCGTTTTGCAGATAACAGCCGTGCGAACAGTCAGATATATAGCAAAGAGCACAAAACCGCGGCAAATCGCCGGCGCGGCAGCCGGGTTGCGCGCCGTCGCGCATTAGTTGTCAAATAGTAGCGAAAACCGCCGATTAGTTATGAAGAGGGCTGGGCAGACGCGGTCCGGGCAGCATGGGCAATCGATTATGCCCCTCGCGGCCCGACTCCAATGGGGGAAAGAAGGCGGGAGCGGGCCGTATCGCGCCGCCCGCTCCCGCTGAATTAATCGATAATTACCAGCGGCGACCGCCGCCGCCACCTGCGCCCCCGGTGCCGCCACCGCCGCCGCTGCGACCGCCACGGCTACCGCCGCCGCCACTGCGGCCGCCACCACCGCCGCCGTAGCCGCCACCGCCGCCTCCACCACCGTAGCCGCCGCCACCGCCACCACCGCCGTAGCCGCCCCCGCCGCGCGGGCCGCCGCCACCGCCACCGCCCTCACGCGGGCGGGCTTCATTTACGCGAATATTGCGGCCCTTGAGTTCAGCCTCGTTGAACTGTTCGATCGCCCGAGCCGCGTCATTCGAATCCGCCATTTCGACGAAGCCGAAGCCGCGCGACTGGCCCGAGAACTTGTCGACTACGACGACTGCGGTATCGACTTTGCCCGCCTGGGAAAACATTCCTTCCAGGTCTTCGTTCGTCACCGAGTAGGACAAATTGCCTACGTACAATTTTGTCGGCATTCAATGCCTCTCCTTGATCAATAGCCGGGAAGCGCGCGAGACAGAGAAACCCGAGGGCCGGGTTTAAGTGAAAGGTGCGTCCGGACGGTTACCTTTTTTGATCTATTCCTCACGGACATAAATGTCCACCGTCGATTCGGTCGGCGGACCTATGCGAAGTTCGCGGCGAGCGGGAATTTAACCGTGAAAACGGTCCCCTGATCCTTCACACTGGCGACTTCGACGCGGGCGCCGTTGAGCTCGACGTAACGCTTGACCAGCGCCAGTCCGAGCCCGGCGCCTTCGAGGCGCGGGTTGTTCCACTGGACCTCGCGCGAAAACGGTTCAAACAGGTGCGGCAGGTAGGCGGGATCAATACCCACTCCGGAATCGCGGACTGCGAGGCTCAGCAGGCCGGTGCCCTCGCGGAATATATTTATTGATACGGTACCGTGCTGGGTAAACTTTATCGCGTTCTGAATCAGGTTGATGATGGTGTTCGAGAGGCACTGCTCGTCGAAGGTAACCAGGGCGTCGATTGCGTCATTGCGGTAGTCCAGGGCGAGCCCCTTTTGCCGCGCCAGAATACGGAGATCCTCGACGTGCCGATCGACCACGACGGCGAGACTCAAGCGGCGCGGCGCGATCGGATAGGCGCCCGATTCGATGCGCGAGAGGTCGAGGATCGCGCCGATTGTTTCGAGCAGGCGCCGGCTCGAGCGGCGAATCGGCTCGGCATATTGCAGTCCGCTCGCGTCATGCAGGTCGGACAGCCGTTCGGCGAGCAGGTCGGTGTAGCCCAGGATAACGTTGAGCGGGGTGCGGATTTCGTGGGTCATGGCGGCGACGAAGGCTGACTTGAGGCGCGAAGCCTCCAGCGCCGCGTCGCGGACCGCGATCAGTTTGCGCTGGCGGCGATCGGCGTCCGCTTCGTATAGGTGAAAATAGACTAGCGTCATCGTTTCCGCCGCGACGCGTCCCAGACCCATGTAGCCGAGCATCGCGGCCTCGACCAGGGCCGAATCGGCGGCCAGCGCGAGGGTGATTTCCTCGTACAGAATCCGGCATACGGCGTGGGCCGATCGAAAGAGCAGGGCGAGTCCGCCGCCGATGCGCTCGGCACCCAGCAGGTGTTCGCCAATCAGCCGCTCGACGGCGGCCTCATAGCGCTCGATGGCGCGCACCGAATTATCGGCGGCGAGGTCGTTGATGAAGCCGATCACGACCTCGCGAGAGCTTGCGGCCAATGCGATCGCGGCGGCGTGCGCGGCGGAATCTGCGTCGGGGGCCGGCGCGGCGAGCGAAATCTCCCGCTGGCAGCGCTCGGCGATTATTGCCAAGCGCGGCAGCAGGCGGCGTGCGACATCACCTATCAGTGGTTGATCGTATTCGGCCACGTCCGCAACCTTCCCGGCTATCGATCCTGCATGCCTCTCCGGCGCGCGGCAGGACTCTCTGTCACCCTTGCGGCCATACGCGGAATACGGCGATTATGAGGCTCGCTGGTTACGCATGTCAAAACGGAAAATGATTTTGTCACGCTACGAGGTGTTTTGCGCGCGCTCGTTGTGATTGGATAAAACCTAGCCGTGTTATTTGTTGCGCTTGCGGCGCGTTGGCGCGCACGCGGCGCGCCGGTGGAGCATCGGTGTGCCAACGCGGTTGACATTGAAGTTTACCCAAGGCTAACTCGAAACTGTGCCTACCCCCGCGGCGAGCGAAAAAATCCCCTCCTGGCTGCTGTGGCAGCGGCTCAGCCGCAACGAAATCTTTCAGACCTTCACCGACGAGCAGCGCGACGCCTTTCTCAAGGCCTGCGAGAATGAACCGGGACTGCGCATGCGCGAGTTTGCGGCGGGCGAAGTTATCTGCCGCAAGGGCCAGTACGAGCTCGACCTGTGCTTCATCTTGCGCGGCAGCGTGAATCTGATCGACGAGGTCGGCGAGGAAAAAGAGGTATTGCGGGCCACGCTCGGCGAGGGCGACCTGTACGGCGAGCTCGGGTCGATCGGCGGACTGCCGCGGTCGGTCGACGTGATCGCGCGCGAAGCCAGCGATATATTTTACGTCCCGCGCCACGCGCTCAAGTATCTCGAGGTCAACCAGCAGGCGCGCGCGATCATGGCGCGCCGCTATCGCGAGCGGGCGGTGCGCGTGACCGCGGTCGATATCGAGCTGTTCCGCGGAGTGCCCGCGGAATTCATCGACGCGCTCATCCCGCTGTGCGAAATCCAGCGCTACGAGTTGCGCGGCGTCGCGCTGGTCACGCAGGGCGAGCCGGGCGACGCGTTCTATATCGTGCGCGACGGCTTCGTGCAGGTGGTGCGCGAGGGCGACGACGGCGCGCGCCGCGTGCTCGCCTACCTGCGCGCGGGCGAGTACTTCGGCGAGATGGCACTGTTTGAGACCGGGGTGCGCTGGGCAAGCGTGCTGACGGCCGGCAAATGCGAGATCATCCGCATCAGGCGCGACGATTTCCTGGGCCTGTGCGCCGGGTTTCCGCAGATCGAGGAGCGCGCCCGCGAGGTCATCGCGCGGCGCCACGAGCAGGAGCGCCAGATCACGCCCGAGATGTCCGCGCTGCTCGAGCGCAGCGGCCAACTGGGCGTAATCCAGGCCGACGCGCTGCTCGTGATGGACATGGATCTGTGCATCAAGTGCGACAACTGCGTGACCGCGTGCGAAGCGCTCCACGGCCGCAGCCGGCTCATCCGCAACGGCATCCAGATTGGCAAATACCTGATCCCGAGCGCGTGCCGCCATTGCGACGATCCCAAGTGCATGAACAGTTGCCCGACCGGCGCGATCAAACGCCGGTCTGAAGGTGAAATCTACTTTCAGTACGATATGTGCATCGGCTGCGGCAACTGCGCGATCGCCTGCCCCTACGACAATATCGCGATGATCGACACGCCGACCTTCGATCGGGCGCAGGAGCGCAAGTCGCGCATCATGGGCGACGCGAAGTTCTTCCGGCCCTATCCGGTGGCGTCGCACGAGGTCGGCGAGGAGGGCCTGTGGGCGCGGCTGTTCGGCGCGGGCGGCGATCGCGCGCGGCGGCGCAAGCCGGTCGCGATCACGCCGGCCGGATTGCCCGATCACGTGCCGGCGGCCTTTCCGATCAAGTGCGACCTGTGCGACGGCCTGCCCTTCATGGGCTGCGTGCATAATTGCCCGACCGGCGCGGCGATCCGAATCGATCCGGCCCATCTGTTCGAGGAGAGCGGCGCGTTGATCGAGGGTTCGCGCGTGCGCAAGGCGCGGGGCGGCAGCGACTAGGCCGCGTGCGCCGCCGGACATCATCCGCGTGAGCCTGCAGATCGGCGAGGCGGGCGACCGCCGGCATACCGCGCCGATCGCGTCGGTGACGCTGTGGGCGGCGCTATGCGGCGCCGTGGTGGTGGTGATCCATGCGGCGACCCGGGGCCTGCCGGCACGCCTGGGTTCCTATCGCACCGGCGTCATCGTGATTGCCGTGTTCGCCCTGGCCTCGATTTACAGCGCCCGCAAACATTCGCTGTGGCTCTCGGTGCGCTGGCTGCGCCTGGCGATGCGCCTGCCACGCCGGCTGGCGCGGCGCATGGTGCTGTTCGATCGGCTCGAGACCTGGCGCACGATCCACATCACGGTCGGCGTGCTCGCGCTGCTGCCCCTGTGGTGGCATCTCGACGCCGGCCCGGCGAGCCGGCTCGATCGCGCGCTCGAGCTGGTGGTCGCGATGGTGGTGCTGAGCGGCCTGTTCGGCACGATGATCCAGGATCGGCTGCCGCACGCGACGCGCCTGCGGCCGGACCAGGAGGTGCGGATCGAGGATGTCGAGGCGAATTTTCACCAGCTCTATTTCGAGGCCGAGGAGAGCATCCTGGGCCATTCGGAAGATCTGGTGCGCACCTACCTGGCGCAGGTGCGGCCGATTTTGACCGGCAAGCAGGGGCCGGCGCGGATGTGGTGGGCGACGATCACCGGCGGCGATCCTGCGCCGGCGGCCGTGCGGCGCGCGCGCCGCGCGGGCGCCACCCTGGGTGCCGATCGCGCGCTCTATGAAGGGCTGATCGCGATCGCCGAGCGCAAGGTGCGGCTCGAGCACAATCGCTTCGATCTGATCCTGAGCAACGCCTGGCTGACGTTTCATATCGCGCTGGTCGTCGCGATGGCCGTGATGGTCGCCTTTCACGTTAGCGGTGCGCTCTATTTCGGCGGCCTCTGATGCGGCGTGTCGTATGGATAGCCGGCGCGATCGTGATCGCCCTGGTCGGCGTGATGCTGGCGTCGCGGCCGAGCTACCAGCCCGGTCCGCTGATGGCTAAGCATGCGACGCTCACCGGCCAATGCGCGTCGTGCCATCGGCCGTGGCGCGGTGTGGTCGTCGACCGCTGCGTCGCCTGCCACGGCAATATCACCGACACCAATCCGCACGGCGGCTACGACGTCACCTCGGCGGACAGCGGACTGCTCGCGGGAAAAACGCTCCCGGTCGACGCCGACAACGATCTGATCTGCCTCAGTTGCCATAGCGAACACGCCGGCCGCCGGGTCGATCTCAATGCGACGGCGACCTTCGCCTGCACCTGGTGCCACAAGCACGTGGCGAACGATCAGGTGCCCGAGCATACGACCGCCGTGATGAGCCGGCGCGCGGCCGCAAGCAACATGTTTGTGCAGCCATTCAATCATCATCAGCACCAATTGCTGATCCAATCGCATTATCCGCCGATCGCGGCGGGCTTCGCCTGCGCGTCGTGCCACAGCGTGACGCCGACGGCGCCGCCGCATGCCGATCGAATGAGTTTCCGGTGGAGTTCATGCAGCGGCAACGGATGTCACGTCGCGCCGCAGGATTCGTTTCTGCGGTTGCCCGCCGCGCTCGGCGCCGCGCCGCTTGAGCTGCCCTATACCGCGCGCGTCCTCCACATGAACGCGGTCTTTACCCATTCGCGCGGCCATCTCGCCACGCCCTGCGTCCAATGCCATACCGAGATGGCGGCGAGCGTGGCGCCCGGCGACGACCATGCGCAGGTAGTCGAGCAATGCTTCAAATGCCACGCGCATCAGCCGGGCCCGGCGGCGATCGTCGTCCATTCCGCGGACGCCGGCTTCAGTCTCCCTGGGGCGAGCGTCGCATTCGCCGCGGCGAATCCGGGCGTAGCGTCGGACGCGGCGCCGCGCGTCACCGCTTGCGGGCAATGCCATCTGTTCCATACGCACGGTCCGGTGCCGGCACACGACTTCGCCGGGACTGCGCCGCTCGCGCTACCCGGCGCGCCCGCGCATCTGGCGTGGACGCTCTACCTGCCCGGCGTGAGCCGCGAGCGGGGCGCGCCGGCGGTGAGAATGCGGGCGATCCGGTTCGCGCCGTGGCTGTTCGGATTTTTCGGCCTGATCGTCGCCGCCCTGTGCGCGATAGGTTTCGTGCGCGTGCTGCCGGCGCCGCCAGTCGAAGCCGAAGTGGTCACGGCGGTCGCGCCGCAGCGCCTCGGCCAGGTTCCGCTGATCGACGATACCTACCAGACCAGCGTGCGCCATCTGTATATCGTCGGCGAGGCCTCGGGCACGGCGTCGATCAATCTCGCGATGCGGTCGGGGCGGCAGGTGATTGAGGCGATCGCGGCCGAGTTGAAGGCCCACCGCCTGCCGCCGGCGGCGCCGGAGTATGAAGTCGTAATCGTCGGCTGCGGGCCGGCCGGCCTGGGCGCGACCGCCACCGCCAAAACGATGGGCCTCAAATATGTCACGCTCGAACGGATGACGCCGGCGAGCACGCTGCGCGCCTATCCGCGCGCCAAGTTCGTGCAGGCGACGCCAATCGATATCGCCGAATACGGATCGTTTTTTCTCGAGGGCGACAATTCGCGTGAAGAGCTGATCCTCGAATGGGAGCGTATCATCGCGACGCTCGATCTTCAGATCAACGATCGCGAAGAGGTCGTCGATATCACCACCGACGCCGACCTGCTCACGGTCAGAACCGCGCGCGGCAATCTCTACGCTGCGCGGACCGTGGTGCTCGCGGTCGGCGTGCGCGGTAATCCGCGCCATCTGCAACTGCCGGGCGAGGAGCCGGCGCGCGTCCATTACACGCTGATCGAGCCGGGCGAGTTCCGCGATCGGAAGATCCTGGTCGTCGGCGGAGGCAATTCCGGCGCGGAGGTCGCCCAGGCGCTGGCGCGCGCCGATCTGGGCAACCAGGTCGGGTATTCTTTTCACGCTTCGGTACTCGCCAACGTCACGCGGGACAACGCCGAGCGACTCAGTGCGTTGCAGCAGACCGGCGCATTGACGGTCTATCCCGCGACCGCGCTCAAGGAAATCCGGCCGCATACGGTCGTGCTGGAACCGATCGCGGATCGCGATAAGCCGGCGGCGGGCGGCGGCGGCGCGCCCCCGATCGAGATCGAAAACGAGATCATCTTCGCGATGATCGGCGCCGAATTGCCCAACAATTTCTTCCGCAAATTAGGCATCAGGATGGTGCGTAAAGGGCGTTTTGGCAGCGGCTAGGGGGCCTGGCACCCGGAGCTCGATCGAGTACGCGGAGCAAGATACCGCATCGAGACACAATTTCGTCGCGATCCCGATTAACGCCAGACGGTCTCGGCAAAATAATGTCGCGATCCGCGACATCCAGTTTCTGAAGCGCCAATGATATAGGTTATCCAAGCTTTTGCGCCCGGTACATCGTTTGCTCTTAATGCTACGTTAAAAAGGCAGGCCACCGATGAAAAAACCCAGTGCTATTTCAACGACATGTATAACGATTATCGCGGCGGCCTTCGCGGTGATGGCCACGGTCCATCCGGTGGCGGCATCGGTGCGCAGCGTCGAGATTAGGGGCGTCGTCCAGGATCTCCAAGGCCGGCCGATCGAAGCCCTCAAGATTTCGCTGTCGAACTGGTTCGGCGGTGTCAGCGCCAGCGCGGTGACCGACGAGCATGGGCAATACAGGATCGAAAACGTCGCGCCGGGCAAATACTACGTTCGTATCCGCCCCCTGGGTATCAGCACCCGCGGCCAGTTGATCGTGATCACGGTCCCGCCCCATCGCATGGGATTGAACCTGACGCTGTCGCAGAATATCCCGGCGCTGGTACGCGCCGATAGTCCGTTCGCCGCCGCCTGAGTCCGATCGTCGCGGCGCCGCACGCGTGGCGGCGCGCGTTCTCGCGCCCGTAACGGCAGTGTCGCTCCCGCGCTTGCGTATGCTAGTGAAGTGCGTGCCTCCCGCGCGGCCGGTCGTGCGGTGAGAGCCACGCCAGCCGTATGGCGGAACGCGCGGAGGTGGCCGCGATGCCTCATAATATCAGTGCCGATCGTGCGACTTCAGCCGATCGGGCGGCAACTGCCGGTCAGGCAGCCACGGCCGGATTTGTAACCACGGACGATGGCGTAAAACTCTACTATGAGGAGGCCGGAGCGGGCTTCCCGATCGTCTTCGTTCACGAGTTCGCCGGCGATTGCCGCAGCTACGACTCGCAGTTGCGCCATTTCGCCCGCCGCTACCGATGCGTGGCGTTCAATGCGCGCGGCTATCCCCCCTCCGACGTGCCCGGCGATCCCGCAAGCTATTCGCAGGCCCGCGCGAGCGGCGATATCGCGGACGTCCTCGACGGACTCGGCCTCGCCACCGCGCACGTCGTCGGGCTATCGATGGGCGCCTTCGCGGCGCTCCATTTCGCGATCGCCTGGCCGGCGCGTGCCCGCTCGATCGTGGTCGCCGGATGCGGTTACGGGGCGGCGCCCGAGCGGCGTGCCCAGTTCGCCGAAGAGGCCGAGGCGGCGGCCCGGCGCTTCGAGACGTTGACTATCGAGGAGTCCGCGCGGGCCTATGCGCTTGGTCCCACGCGCGTACAGTTGCAGAACAAGGATCCGCGCGGATGGGAGGCGTTTCGTGCTGCGCTCGCCACCCATTCGGCGGCGGGGTCCGCGCTGACGCTGCGCGGCGTGCAGCGGCGCCGCCCCTCGCTTTACGATCTTGGCGACGCGCTGCGTGCGATGACCGTGCCGGCGTTGATCATGTGCGGCGACGAGGACGACCCGTGCGTCGAGGCGTCGATCTTTCTGAAGCGCACCATCGCGTCATCGGCGCTCGCGATGATCCCGCGCACCGGCCATACGATCAATCTCGAAGAGCCCGCGCGGTTCAATGCGCTGGTCGCGGATTTCCTCCATCAGGTCGAGGCGGGCCGCTGGAGCGCGCGCGATCCGCGCTCGCTGAGCGGTGCAATCCTGTGACGGGCCGGCCCGCTTGACCGCCGTGATCGTGCGGTTCGCATGACCCACGGGCGCGGCGGGATGCGCGAGGCTCTTTACCCGCGCGCGAGCGCTCTGCACTGTGGAACCCGGAGTCCACGATAGTGCCGATCCTCGCTTCGCATAATTTTCTCCAAGACCTCGCGCTGGTGCTGTGCGTCGCCGCCCTGACCTCGGCGATCTTTCAAGCCTTACGCCAGCCGTTGGTGGTCGGCTACCTGGTGGCCGGGCTGATCGTCGGCCCGCATCTGCCGATTCCGCTGTTCGCCGACGTCGATCGGATCCACAAGCTCTCCGAACTCGGCATGATCCTGCTGATGTTCGCGCTCGGCCTCGAGTTCAGCGTGCGTAAACTGGCGCGGCTGGCGCCCTCGGCCGGAATCATCACCGCCGTGCAGGTCGGCCTGCTGATGTGGCTCGGCTACGTCGCCGGCCTGGCCTGCGGATGGACCGCGCTCGAGAGTATTTTCACCGGCGCGATGCTGGCGATTTCCAGCACCACCATTATCGCCAAGGCGTTTGCCGATGAGCACGTCGACGCGGCGCTGGGTGATCTGGTCTTCGGCGTCACGCTGTTCGAGGATCTCGCGGCGATAATCCTGCTCGCGGTCCTGACGGCGGTGGCGACCGGCGCGGGCCTGTCAATGCAAATGGTCGGGAGCACCGTCGGACATCTGGTTGTTTTTCTCGCCATCCTGATTGGCGGCGGCCTGTTGATCGTGCCGCGCGCGATTCGTTTCGTCGCCGGTTTCGAGCGTGACGAAACCCTGATCGTCGCGAGCGTCGGTGTATGCTTCGCTTTCTCGATGATCGCCGAGCTGACCGGCTACTCGGTGGCGCTCGGCTCATTCCTGGCCGGCGTGCTGGTCGCCGAATCGGGCCATTCGCACAAAATCGAGCAATTGGTGGCGCCGTTGCGCGACATCTTCGGCGCGGTCTTCTTCGTCTCGGTCGGGATGATGCTCGATCCGCAGATGGTGGCGCGCCACTGGCACGCGCTGCTCCTGCTGGTCGGCGTCGTCCTCGCGGGCAAGATCGTCGGCGTGACGATTGGCGCGATGCTGAGCGGCAGCACCACCCGGATGGCCGTGCAGGCCGGGATGTCGATGGCGCAGATCGGCGAGTTCTCTTTTATCATTGCGGGCACCGGTGTCGCGCATCACGCCACCGGCAGCTTTATCTATTCGCTGGCCATCGCGGTCTCGGCGATTACCACCTTCATGACGCCGTTCATGATTCGCGCGTCCGGCCACGTTGGCGGCTTCATCGATCGGCGTCTGCCGCATTCGGTGGGCGTCCTGCAGACGATTTACGATTCGTGGATCGAACGGATGCACGCGATTCCGCGGCCGCGCCGTGCCGCGCCCGATGCCGCGTTGCTGGGCTTCGCGATGGCGGCGATCGTGGCGATTGCGATTCTTTACGAGTTCGCCGCCGCGCGGCTCGACGCCGCGATGATCGCCACGACCGGCTTCGCTCCGCTGCCTGCGGCGATTGTCGTGCGCGCCGCCACGATCGTGCTGGCCGCAATTCCCGCCGCCGGCATCTGGCGCTCCGCCCGGCGCCTCGCGCGCACACTGGCGGGTGGCCTCGCGGCCGCCTCGCCACCGTCCGCGTCTGATCCCGCCGCACCGGCCGATCTTTCGGACCCGGCCACCGCACTGCTCACGCGGCTGCTCGAACTCGCGATTATCTTCGGCGCCGTCACCCTGCTGCTCGCGCTCACCGCGCCCTTCATGCGCCCGGTCGACGGTATCGCGACACTGCTCGCGGTGGTCGTGGTAATTTCCGTTATGGTCTGGCGGAGCGCACGCGATATTCGTCTCTGGATGAACGCCCGCTCCGGCACGATCTTGCGCCCACTGCCCGATCCGGCGCATCCGCAACCCGCCGCGGGCGCCCTTTCCGCGGATTTGAGCGCCGTCACGCGCATGCGCCTGCCGGACGGCAGCGGGGCGATTGGCCGTTCGCTCGGCGACCTGAATTTGCGCGAACACACCGGCGCGATTGTCGTCGGGATCGCGCGGGATAGCGGCAGCGTGATGTTTCCCGACGGCCTGGAGGTGCTGCGTGAAGGCGACGCGCTGGCGCTGGTCGGTCCCGCCGCCGCGATCGCCGCGGCACGCGATCTGCTGACCGCTCGGCGGGCGATATCCGCGGACGCCGTCCAGTAGATATCCAGTGCGGTAAGGCTGTCGCCGACGAAGTAGTGTGCGCCGTGCGCGTACTGGGCTTTGAACTGCGCCGCGATCGCTCTGAGCGAAGCGGTCGTACGTTCGGCGGCGAGTTTCGCGGCGTCCTCCGCATGGAACTTGCCCCGAGTTGGTGGACACCCGGGTCAAGTCGCTTTCGCGGGTGTGCTACCGGGGCAATGACTACTCGATGCCGACTGAGTATGGCCATCGCGAAGTGCCGATGCCGCGACTGAGTCGGTGCTGCAGACCTATCAGATGCAACTGGAAGCCGAACTGAAACGCCACCCCGCATGATCCGCCCGCCCTCACTCCGATAACCAATACGCCAGCGATTTGAGCTGCGGAAATATCGAATTACAGAAAGTTGTTGTGCCCGGGGAAGTCTAGAAATACGGGCCACCACTGTCCGAGTCGTTGGCGAAAGCTTTCGATTACCCTGTCTGCCGAGCCTCCGGCTTCTACTGCCGCTTCGGGAACGACGCTAAATGCATAATGTGATAGTGATTCGGCGTCAGTGCCTATAATCTTCTTCAACCGGATAACATTTGGATTTGTCAGTGTTCCCGCATCAGCGTCAAAGACATAAATCCAGGCTGGAGCGTCAGTCCAGGTTCTTTCACCGCGAAGCACCCATGTACCATCATCCTTTGGAACAAGCTCCGGCCTTCCCAAGTGACGTTGCCAACTGTCCCATACAGATTCTGGAATTGCCACGACGCAACCGACGCATGGACGATGCTCTCCGATTTTAAATTTTAGAATCATCTGATAGAAGGTCCGTTTGAAAACGTTGGCTATGTTCGGACCTTCGATCCTTTCGCAAAGCCACGATCTGTTTGTTTGCAGGACCTTGGGGAAACTTTTCTTATGTAGGTGAAGAGCGTCTCTTAGGTTTTTGGCAACCGCCCTGTATGAACCGTGGAAGTCCATTGTTTGAACCTCAAGGATTCCATATTGCCCGGTCTCCCAAGAGCCGTTTGAGTCGCACCTCAGCTCAATCATCGTTGTGTCAAAGGAAAGTTCGGGAGATCGTTCAGTGGCAGAAAGTGAGATTTCGCCACCCAATTGTTCCTGAAAGTAAGCGATTACTAGACTTCCGGACTTTACAGCGAACGAAACTTGCTTTCTTACCTTGTCTTCGGCCAGGGTATGGTGCAGCAACTAATACGACTTTGCGAGTGGCTTCGGGCCGAAAGAGGCGCCGCGCCACGTCCTCAAATATCGACGCGTCGAGTGCTCGGTATGGACATACTAGCCAGTCCTGCCGCGGTCCATTGCTGCAACTGCTGATGGTACATATTCCGAGTGAGGTCTCCTTCTTGACGCACGTTTGTGTTTCGCCGGTGGCCTTGGAAAGGAATGGACAGATTCGCTCTTGTTGAGCCCGTGTCCCAAGTGGGTCCTGCGCAACCTCAGGATAAGTGCGATATCCAAACCATTCGCTCACGAAGTTACGTTGATTGAGGTCGTTCGCCCCGCGTGCTTTCCTCGCCATCTAAAGCAGCCGCCTCGACGCTAGAATCTCGCTGGCCGCCTTTATGTATGCAGTGGATCTGTCAAATCCAATTGCGCAACGGCCTTCGTCTAGCGCCACGGCTAACGCTCTGCCGGTGCCACAGAACGGATCGAGCAATGTTCCTCCGGGCGGGCAGGAGGAAAGGATCCGTGGGCGAATCAATTTTTTCGGGAACGTCGCGGTATGTCCGTTTTGACCCGGCGAAGCGCACACGGTCACGACGTCGTTCGCACCCGCTTCGACGTAGCGCATGTCGTAGTAATACTTTGCGCGTCCACTCTTCGGCCGTTTCACGAAGTGGAAGAAGTGTTCGTGGCTCAGACGTAATCTGTCGGATTCCGGGCGCGGCGGTATGTTCGGCTTATACCAGATAACATCATTGCGAAGAATCCAGCGTCGTTCCTGCAGCGCGATCGCGAATCGTGCGGGAACTAGCAAGAGTTGCTTTTCTTGAAGGTAACCTCCCATTGGTGTTCGCCGGCGCTCTCTGGTTCGATCGCCGAGTCCCTGTCTTCCGTTTTCGCGAATACTTGACCATCTCGCGAAATATGTGTCTCCGATGTTTACCCAGATACTTCCAGAATCCTTCAGACAGACTTTGAGTTTTTCGAAAATCTCGACCAAGTGAGAGACGTACCACTCGGGTAACGGTTCCAAGCCGAGCACACCGCCATGTTGACGATACCAATCGTATAGCGGCGCTGCGCTGGATTCGCCACCTGAGCTATTCCATTCTTTCAAAATCTGCCAATTGTGACTCTGGTTGTAGCTCCTGTGCCCCCAATATGGTGGGCTGGTAATTACAGTATCAATGCTCGCGGGCAGTAAGGTCTCAATCAGGTCGAAGGCGTCGCCTGCTTTAACGAGTAATCCCTCGCCCGATTGTACCGGCGCAGAAGCGTTCACACGGGTTCCCTCCTGGGCTGAACCTACGGAATGGTCGCTTGCGCGTCAAACTAGAGACCGTTTCGCGGTCCACAGAGCCGAGATTTTAGAAACGAAACTGTTGATAGCGGCGAGGTTGTGTTGAAGGAGGGCATTTGCAGCGGGCGGCCGACGCATACACACCCGCGGCCTCTCTTTCGCCCGCCGGCACGCACGCTAACCTCTTGTGCCCGCGCCGCCGCTTTGCCGAGCTGCAACTGAGGCGAGCGAGCAATCGCAACGCGCCAAGTGGATCACAGCGACGCGTAGATTGCCTCGATCAGCGCGGCCGCGCGCGGGTCTAAAAGCGGTTCGTTGCCCATCTGATTCATCGCATAGCCGAAGCCGATCTTGGCGATCGGATCGGCGAAGCCCAGCGATCCGCCGGCCCCCGGATGGCCGAAGGTATGCGCATTGGGACCCATCTGCGCGCTCGGCTGCGACAGCATGAAGCCCAGCCCGAAGCGGGTGGTAAGCGGCAGCACCGCGTCCGGCCCATACGATTGTTCGGTATAGCAGCGCTCGATCTCGCGCGCACCCAAGAGCTTTACGCCATCGACTTCGCCGCCGCGGGCCAGCGCCCCGTAGATGCGCGCGAGCGCACGCGCGTTCGCATGGCCGTTGGCGCCGGGGATCTCCGCGCCGCGCCAGCCGCGTCCGTTGGTGATTTCGGGCGCGAAGATCGGCGGATTGGTCAGCGCCATCGCGCTTACCGACGCCGGATCTTTCATCATCTCGGCAAAGATATTGGGCTCGCCGGGCTGCGGCGCGGGCGCATAGATGGTCTCGGCGACGCGCGCGTCGAACTCGGGGCCGATCCCGATATACGCCTCGGCGCCGAGCGGCTTCGCGATCTCGTCGCGAAAGTACGTCCCCAGGCTCTTGCCGCTGACCCGTCGCACGACTTCGCCGACCAGCCAGCCGAAAGTAATCGCGTGATAACCGTGTTTGCTCCCCGGCTTCCACCACGGCTCCTGGCGCGCCAGTTCGCCGGTCACTTTCTCCCAACTGAATATATCGTCGAGCTTAAGCGGCGCCTTGACCGCCGCCATCCCCGCGCGATGGTTGAGCAACGCGCTGACCGGAATCTCGCCCTTGCCGCCGGCGGCGAACTCCGGCCAGTATTTCGCGACTGGCGCGTCGAGATCGAGCTTGCCCTGATCGGCCAGGCGATGCGCGCTCATCGCGCACAGCCCCTTGGTCGTCGACCAGACGTTGACGATCGTGTCGCGATTCCACGGCCGCGTGCGCGCCGGGTCGGCGTGACCCGCCCAGATATCCACCACGCAGCGTCCGTCAACCACCACCGAAGCCGATGCGCCGACTTCATTGCGCCTCGCGAAATTCTCGGCGAAGGCCTCGCGCACGCGCTCGAAGCGCGGATCGCATTCACCATTGATGGTAAGTTGTGCGGACATGATTTGCTCCTTCGCGTGGCCCGTCGATTAGGTTGACGTTTGACGCCCGCCTGAGCCAATGGTGCGGGCGCAGGTCAGCATACCGTAAATACGCGTGAGCGCCCGCGAGTTCGCATGGCCACCGAACGGCTGCTCACCCTCCCGTTTGCTCAGCCACAAACTCCTCGGGATTTGCGTAGTTGCGGATATTTTTCCTGCTGTTGTCCTTACCCAGAATCGTTTGGTCAATGCGCTGCTGCAAATATTTCACCAGCTCGTTGAATCGCGCCTCGGGGATAAAATACGTGGGCGCATGGAACTTGCGCTCGACGTTTTTGAAAATAACCGCGTAACTGAATCGAGCCGGGCCACTGCCAAATGATGAGTCGGCTTGGCGGAAGCGGTGATAGCGTTCGATCAGATATCTAACGTAGTTTCGCTGCACGAGATCCCTTCCAATCGAACCGACGGGATATTCGGTTGGTCGGCTGGATCGTCGGTCCCGATGAATTTGATTGATGGTCGTCGGACCAGTATGCACGCCGCCGTGAACGACACTTCCCGCGATCGAGGTAACGTTTACGTCTTTCGTGACCGTGCTTTTTTCCGCGCGTCCTGAACTGATGCGTTTCATCGCCTCTTCCTCGCGGTCGCAACCACTTCGCGCATGACGAGTGCCAGGTCTTTCCTCACAGATGTCGCGAATTCCTGCACATTGCCATAACTACCACCCGCTGCAGAGCCGCTAGCCGATCTCGAGGCTGATCTCGGCAAAGTCCTTGAGCGTCGCGTCCCAGGCAAACGCCGCCGCGCGCGCGAATTTGCCGCCGCGGATCGAGAGCACGATATGAAAGGTCTCCGGATAGTCGGGCTCGGCCGGATCGAACAGGCAGGCTTGCGCGCGGTCAGTCGCCGAAAAGTACGCGTCGTGCTCGGGATGCGAATGGTAAACGGCGGCCAGCCGGAGCTTGCGCCGGTCGACCTCGGTGAGCACCGCCAGATGCTCCTTCGGCTCCATCAGAAAGGCGGTACGCGCATCGCGTGCGAAGGCCGCCGGATTCTCGGCATGCTTCGCGTTCTGGACATTCCGGATCGGCCGGACTTCCTCGTTCGCGCCGGCGCCGATTATGAAGCCGCAGCATTCGTCGGGGAACTCGCGTTCGGCCTGCGCAATCATCGCATCGAAGGTGGCGCGCTGGATCGTGGCGGTCTGCATGGAGCGTCCTTTGTGCGGGGCATTCGCCCTCCACTATGGCATAGCCGAGGCGTCGGCGCCCGCGTTGAGCGCTCGCGGGCGGCCGCGCGGCGCTTGCCGATCGCCCGGCCGCCACGGTAGGAAATAGGCCATGGAACGCACATCGATTCGGCTGGGCGGCGTCGCTCTCAACTCGACCGTGATGAACGCGTCGGGACCTCATTCGGCGGAAAAAGGCGAGATCTACGAACTCAGCGCGCGCCACGCCGGGGCGATCGTTTTCAAGTCGTGCAATCTCGCCGGGCTCGAAGCGCCCGACAATCTCAAGAACCGCGGCGTCGATCACTTCGCCACAATTGCGCGCGAACTCGACCCGCGCGGCAAGATTATTGTCGCCAGCGTGGTCGGTCTGAGCGACAACGAGATCGTCGAGGTCGCGGTCACGCTCGATCGCGCCGGGGTCAAGATTATCGAGCTCAACCTGGCCGACGATTACGTGCGGAACTCGGTCGCGCCCTTCGCCAGCGTCGATCGGCTTAAGGCGCTGGTCGGCCGCGTACGCGGCGAGGTGCAGGCGGCGCTCGCGGTCAAGGTTCCGCCGCGCCTCGCGCTCGAACCGCGAACGGTCGCCGACCTGTTCAAGATGCTGCGCGTGGCGATCGTCGTATGCGCCAACGACCTGCCCAAAGATCTCGTGGTGGACCTCGCCACCGGCACCGCCCAGGGCGCGCGCCGCACGCTCTCGCAGGTTCATGCGTTCCACCAGGTGAGCGAAGGGCTGCTCGACGTGGTCGCGGTCGGAGGGATCAACGGCGGGCGCGACGCCTATATCGCCCATCTGACCGGCGCGCGGGCGGTGCAGGTCGGTTCGGCGCTGATCAAGGAAGGGGCGGGTGCGCTCGGCCGGATCGATCGCGAACTCGACGCGCTATTGGCCGAACAGGGCAAGGCGTCGGTCGGCGAGATTGTTGGACGCATCGCCTTCGCCGGCTGAATGGCCGCGCGCGACCGCTTCGCGCCTCGAGGCGCCACGCCGGCGCCGCCGGACGCCTCGAGGCCACGCGACGAACGGTCGGGCCCGCGCGGCGGGACCATACTTGCCGAGCTTGGGCGGCCTCTGGTACGCTCGCGAATTCAGCACTGGCGCCCGACCTCGCCATATCGGTACGCGCGTCCCCGTCGTCTAGCTCGGCCTAGGACACCGGCCTTTCACGTCGGTAACACGGGTTCAAATCCCGTCGGGGACACCATAAAACCTTTGGAAATACGCGGAGTTTCTCTCTGAAGGGGGGCTCGGCGTTCAAATCGGCGTTCAAACTGTACCGAATCGAGGTCGATTTGACGTTCATAACTATCAATTTTGGAGAGTTCAAACGCGTCGGCCTCCGACGAGTGCACGAACCGCCCGTAATGTTTCAGGATAGTTGGTACGGCCACTCCCGTCTGCTCCGATAGCCAAGTCAGGCTCACGCCGTTCGTGAGCGTGAGCGAAATGTACGTGTCCTTGGACGAATAGAGGTCACGGAGAGGGGATATATCCAAGGCGCGTTGAGCATCACGGAAGAGATCGTAGAAGTTCGCCGGCTCGATCGGTTCGCCGCGCACGTTTTTGAGCAGATAGTCGTCCGGCATCGCCTTCAACTCGAACAGTGGCTCCAAGACATCGACGTTTTTCCGAGTGAGCCTGACCGCGCGTCTTGCCCGTTGGGTCTTCGGTGCGGCCTCTGCGCCTAGATGCCGTGAGCGCTCCACATGGATGGTGCCCGCGCCAAGGTTCACGCTTCGAATCCGAACCGCGGCTGCCTCCGACGGGCGCATGCCCGTGAAGAAGAGCGAGTAGAGAAACGCGTAGTACGGGTAATGAAATTTCGTGTCGTTGAAGCCGCCGGTCTTCCAACGCTTCGCTTTGAAGTAATCGAGAATCTTGTCGCGTTCGTCAGAGGTGAACGGTGACGGGCCGGGAACAATCTTTTCGGGCCATCTGACCTTTGGGAACGGGAAAGCTGCCGGGATGTCATCCTGGCCGGCATCGCGTACCATCGCCCGGAACGAGCCGTCGATCACATTTCGGATCGTCTTCTCGGAAAGACTTCTTTGGCGGAGCGAGCTTCTCAAATCCTCAAGATGGGCCAGCGAAAGCTCGCTGAGCGCCACATCGCCGAGCGCATCGAGGACATAACTCCGGAAGTGGCTTCTGTAATCGCGTGCGAGCGAAGCGCGAACATAAGGAGCCACCTTTCGCTGAATCCACTCGTCGTAGTAGCCGCGCACCGTCGAGCTTCGTGGCTTGGCCTCGCTGGCGAGGGCTGGCGTGGTCAGAAAATCCACCGCCCGATTGCCGTTGGGAAACCACTTGAGGTAGTCGAAGACTCTCGCATGTATCTCCGCACCCATCAGCTCCGCCTGGCGACCTACGCGGTCCCGATTCTCAGGTGTGTCTCGTAGTGCAGTGGTTTCGGAGAAATACGAGGGGCGCCCGTCTGGGAGCGTCCAGCGAAATCGGAAGCGCAACAGCCCCTTCGATGTTGTTTGAACGGAGCAGGCCTGCCGCTTTGTTTTACGCCTTCGCGCCATCGCTCAATTGGTCGCGGTAATGGGGAACGGGATCCCGCGTGTCGGGACGTTCAATGAACGCGACAATCGCGGTCCATTTGAACACGGGTCGACGTCCAACATAGAAGAAGTGCGCACGCTCCCGCAAGATTCCTTTGGACATCATCGTGCGGATCGCTTGGTCTGTCCAGGGCGTCAACCGTGCAAGCTCGTTGATCGAGAGGTACGGCTTGCAAACTGACGGGATCGGCGCCTGCAGGAGCGTTGGTTTGCCGTTGGTCATCGGAAGCTTTCCGACTGCGTTGTCAGAATCGGCAGCTGTATGTTGGATTGCCATCATGGAGACAATTGCGCTGTGCGCTGCCCTGAGCGCTGATTCGCGCGATGCGATCTCGGCGAGCAATTCCGATACGGTTTCAAAGGTCAAACCCTTGGCGCACGTTGGGTCCGCGAGAAGCTGGTCCACGGTCACGGGCGACAGATACGCCCGCTGCTCGATTGGATGCGGCGCCTGATACGACATAAAGGACTCCAATATCGCAAGCGTTTCGCCCCACCACACTCCTCCGCACCCCTTTCAGAGCAATCAGAATGCCGACGGGCGAACCGCGTGGTGGGGTTTACTCTCCTTGGCGATCCGCAGTCCGAGGTGAGCCTTCTGAAGTCACTTCACGCGCGAAAACTGCTCAAAAAAAGTATGCATGCGCAATCTTTGCACACATCACCCTAAGCAGTTGAAAATATTGGAAAATTCGACGGAATTAAGTTTGGATGTGCAAAGTTTGCACACTTGGCGACAAGCGACGGAGGTGTCGATTCTGCCCAGTACCGGGCAGCGTTGGGTATCGACGCAGAGTCGGTCGTTAGCGTGGTTGGGGTAGCAGGCTCGTCGAGTTGCCCGTTGTCGACAGTAGTAGGCGGCAACCTTCATCCCGTTGCCGCAAGTCTTCATGCTGCAACTGCGTCGCCGATGATTCCTAGTTGTGTCGTAAACGAAAAGCTCGCGGGCGGAATTCGCGCTTTTTCGGAGGCGTGGTAGGTCGCGATCTCAGGGCAGCGTCGGCCAGCCTCCCAAGGCCACATCTTGTGGCAAGAGGCGCAATCGGACTGCATTGCGCGAGCGTAGTCCACGAAAATGGCGGCGCAGCTATGCCTAGCATCGAAGTGTAAGAATCATCATTGCTAACTATCGCGGGTCGGTCTTTCGCTTCCATTCGCTTCAGATTACTTCAATTTTATAAATTAGGATTCAATGAGCCGCCATAACTGACAGTCAAGCCGTTGACAGGTTATCAACAGCCCGACTAAGTTTCACGAACGGGGCGGCGGTGGTGGTTGTGATTTCTAAGACCTCGCGAGCGAACATTGGTTGGTCGATCGCTAGCGATCCGCCGGGCCATGCGCCTGATCGAAGAAGCCGCTCCCACGAGCGCGCCAGTCATCATCACTGGCGAGAGCGGTACAGGGAAAGAACTAGCCGCACGCAAAATCCACGACGAGTCGCCGCGCCGTAACAGACCCTACGTCGCCATCAATTGCGCGGCTATCCCTGAAAGCCTGATTGAAAGCGAACTATTTGGTCACGAGCGAGGGGCCTTCACCGGTGCGGATCGCCGTCGCGAAGGCTGCTTCGAACGGGCGAACGGCGGAACCCTCCTGCTCGATGAGATCACGGAGATGCGACCGGAGATGCAGGCCAAACTGCTTCGCGTGCTCGAAGAGCAGAGAATCCTCCGCCTCGGCGCGAGCAGAGAGTTGCCGATCGACGTGCGGGTCATTGCTGCCTCCAATCGTTCACTGAATCAAGCGATTCATGAGGGGCGATTGCGCGAGGACCTGTATTACCGTCTGAACGTCTTCACGGTCGAGTTGCCTGCGCTCCGCGATCGGCTCGACGATCTGGCGCCGCTGGTCGAGCACTTCGTCGAGCAATTCAACCGCGAGCACGATAAGAATGTGCAAGGGCCGGGAGATGACTTCCTCGACGCGCTCAGAGCCCACACCTGGCCGGGAAACATTCGAGAGTTGCGCAACGTCATTCAGCGGGCGGTTGTCGTATGCCGGTCGCCGTTGCTCTCGGTCCGAGACTTGCCGCCGGGACAGGCGTCTCGCTGCGGGCCCGAAGATAGCTTTACGGTTCGGATTGGCTCGTCGGGATCCGAAGTCGAACGCGAGCTTCTCTTCCGAACCGTCGCCTATGCCAAGGGAAACAGAACTCGCGCGGCGGATATTCTGGGAATGAGTCGGGGGACTCTCTATAACCGGCTCAAACAGTACAGCCAGCACGAAACAAATGGTCACGTTAATGGATGCTCGTACCGAGCCCGCAATGGCTTATCGTGACCACGCCTGGTGACGCCACACGTCGTGCGGCGCTATGCAAATGCGAAGACGCACGGTTGGCAGACCGCTCATACTTTGCAAATTCTCCGTGGTGGAGACTCTCGAATAGCCAATGAGCATCTCCCTTGGT
>DATLRA010000064.1:0-5820 GCA_035534935.1 Binataceae bacterium (SeqCode) | reverse complement strand
GTCTTCGCGATCGGTGTGGCCGCCGATGTAGGTGTAGCCCAGGTTGGTCGCGGCGAAGCGGCAGGCCAGATGGACCGCGTCGAGTTCGGTGTCGTCGAGCGCCATCACGCCGCCCGGCTTGAGCAGCTTGTGCACCAGGATCACATCGACGAAGGCGCCGTCGAAGCGATGGTCGCCGTCGATAAAGGCGAAGTCGAACTGGCGGCCCTGTTCGACCAGCTTGGGCAGGAAAATCTCCGACGGCTCCTGATGAAACTCGACCAGCCCGTCGACCCCGGCCTCGCGCAGCACGCGGCGCGCCCCGTTGTGATAGTTCTTCGCCTGGTACGGATCCATGATGATATGCGGCTGGCGCACGCCGCCATTTTCGAGCATCGCCTCGAGCATGTGCAGGGTCGAGAGTCCCCAGCCCATGCCGACCTCGATCGTCGCGGCAGGCTTGATCCGCCGCACCAGGTCGCCGAGGAATTTGCCGCGTCCGGGGGTGACGCTGGTCGGATAGAGGTTCTGGCTGAAGCCGTCGTCGCCGTGGACCACCCCTTCGCGATAGAGTTTTTCGATTTGCGCGCGAATCTGCGCGCTGCCGGAAATTTCCGATGCTTGGACGTTCGCCATTTTGCCTTCCGCCGCGCTCTGGCCGGCCGCAGCGCTCATTTCGTGCGATCGCCGGCGGCGCCGCCCTCCGATTACATGCGAGCGCCCCGCGCTGATCAACCCGCGCGCCGCGATTGTCGCTGCGCGACGGCGGCCCGGATCATCTGCTAAGCTCGCCTCGCCCGCACCGCTGGTGGATGCGATGAACCAGGAGCGCCTCGTACAGATATTTTTTTTCGGCTTGCTCGCGCTGATCACGTGGCAGCTCTGCCAGGTGCTCGATCCTTTTCTGATGCCGATTGCGTGGGCAATCCTGCTCGCCTTTCTCGCCCATCCCGCGCTGTGCGCGCTCAACCGCCGGGTTCACAGCCGCACCACCGCAGCCGTGATCATCACAGTGATCGTCGCGCTCGGCGTGATCCTGCCCGCGATCTGGCTCTCGGCGCGCCTGCTGCGCGAAGCGCAAACTCTGTATTCCTCGCTCTCGACCTTCTCCGCCTCAGGCAGCGTTAGCCACGTCGGCCAATTGCTGCGCAGCACAACGGTCGGCCAGCATCTCGACCTGATGCTCGCGCGCCACGGTATCAGGCTCGACGACGAGATCACCCGGCTGGCGAATCAGGCGGCCAAGCTGACCAGCGCCTACGTGCTTGCGCACGGCAGTTCGGCGGCGAGCAATCTGGCGGAGATCGTGCTGCACTTCGGCATCGCGCTGCTGACCTTTTTCTATTTGTTGCGCGATGGCGAAGGCTACTACGCCGGGTTACGCGCGCTCGCGCCGATGGATGAGCGGGACAAGGCGGCGGTCTTCGAAACCCTGCGCGCGACGCTCTCCTCGGTGATGCGCGGGTTGATGCTGACGGCGGTGCTCGACGGGATCACGATTGGCCTGGGCTACCTGGTTTGCGGCGTGCCCTATTGGGCCTTTCTGGCGCTGCTCACCGGCGCGGGAGGACTGTTGCCGCTGGGCGGCACGGCGGTCGTATGGATCCCGGTGGCGATCTACCTGGGCGTGATGGTCTCGTGGAGCAGCGCGGCGATTCTGGTCGCGTGGGCGATGGTCGTGCTCGCGATCATCGACAATTTCTTCAAGCCGCTCGCGATGCGCCATGGCACCGATCTGCCGACGATCGCCCTGTTCTTCGGCCTCGCCGGCGGAATCGAGGCGTACGGCCCGATTGGCATCTTTGCCGGTCCCGCCGTGTTCGCGATCTTTTCCGCCCTGATCAAGGTTTACCGGCGCACCTACGTATTGGAATTCGATGAACCGGCCGGCGCGCCAGTGGAACATGTGCCGGCCGCGGCGCCGGGCGCGATCCTGAGTCCGCCGGCCGGCCATCCGGTAAGAGAGGAAGAAGCATGAAATACGCAATCGTAACGGGCGGCGCGCGCGGCCTGGGTCTCGGGATCGTGCGTGCGCTGCTGGATGAGGCGGTGGTCGACGAAGTCGCCGTTATCGATCTGAAGCTGGTGGCGCCGCCCGCCGACCTGGCCGGGCGCGTCCACGGCTTTGCCGGCGACGTGACGAGCGAGGCCGCAATCCATGCGGCGGTCGCGGCGATCGCGGCCCAGCTCGGGCCGCATCCCGCAGTGCTGTGCAACAATGCCGGCGGCGGCGAGGCCAACTGGTTCGAGAGCGGTACGCGCCAGGAATGGGACGGGGTCGAAATCTGGCGGCGCTACGTTGATCTCAATCTCAATTCGGTCTACCTGGTCAGCAAGGAGGTCGTGCCGCGGATGCGTGCCGGCGGCGCGATCTGCAACACCAGTTCGATCGCGGGGCTGCTGGCGACGCCGATCCTTGCCGCGTACGCCGCCGCCAAGGCCGGCGTGATTTCCTATACGCGCACGCTGGCCCTGCAGCTCGGCCCGCAGGACATCCGCGTCAACGCGGTCGCGCCGGGGCTGATCTATACGAAAATCTGGGAAGAGCTGGGGGCCGCGCTGGGTGGCGGCAAGGACCGCGCGCGGATGGCCTTTGAAGCCGCCGTGCGCGCGATGGTGCCGCTCGGCCGCGAGCAGACGCCCGACGATATCGGCCGCACGGTGGCCTGGCTCTGCTCGGACAAGGCGATCAACGTTACCGGCCAGGTGATCGCGATCGACGGCGGAATCATGCTCGGGAAGCTGCCGCTGGCGCGCGGCGAATAGCGCGGCGCTCGACCCTGGCCGCGAATCGCCGGTGCGCCCGGCCGGGGCAATACCGTCGCAGGCACAGTGGACAATCCGGCTCGCCGGCGCTGGCGTCCGCGACCGAAAATGCACACGGCGCGATCTCATCCGAGATCGCGCCGTGTCTTTCGTCAGAGCCTTGCAGTGCCCGGCCGCTTTACGGTTGCCCCGCCCAACTCATGAAGTGACGATTACTGTACCTGGAGCGTCTTGATATACCGGACCAGGCGGTTGATCTTCGCATCGACCTGCTCCTGGGTCAGCGGGCCGCCGCCCATCGCGGCTTCCTTTCCGGTGCGCGTCATGAAGGCGTTGCCCCACAGCGGCATTTCGCGCGTGCCATGGCCGGCCGCGGTCTTCGAGCCGTTGATGAAGTCCCGCACCTTATCGGTCGGAAAGACGCCGCCGTTGTTCTTCGACAGCATCGTCAGGTCGGCCGGCTTTTTCTTGAGCGAAGCCGCCACCGGTCCGTCGCCCTTCGCGTCCATTCCATGGCAAGACGCGCAATACTCCCGAAACTGCAGCGGCCCCGAGATGATTTCCCCTGACGGACCCATCGACACGCCTTCTTCGGCGCGAGCGACGTTTGACGTGAAGCCCACGATAGCGCCGCCCAACACCAAAACGGCTGCCAAGTTCAGGAATCCGAGACGTTTAAGCGCCATTTGTCCTCCCCCACACGGTGACATTCTAGGGCGGAATCGTTACCAGTTCTTAACGATCCCGTCAAATGTAATGTAACTCCGAAGCACCTTTATGGTGCTCCGTCCGCCCCGCGCGACCTCCAGATGTCGATAGCGCCCCCGGCGTCGAAACGGTTACACTAAGCCTTATATACCGTGGATGTCGAGAAAGAAAACCAGGCGCTGGCGATTGTTGAGCGGCTGCGCACCGCCGGTTTCAAGGCCTTTCTGGCCGGCGGATGCGTGCGCGATCGGGTTCTCGGGGTAACGCCGAAAGACTACGATATCGCGACCGACGCGCGGCCCGACGCCGTGCAGCGCCTGTTCGACCATACGGTCGCCGTCGGCGCGCGCTTCGGGGTTATCATGGTGGTGCTCGGCGACCACCATTTTGAAGTCGCGACCTTCCGTGCCGACGCCGGCTATCGCGATGGCCGCCATCCCGACGCCGTGCGTTTCGGCACCATCGAGGATGACGTCCAGCGCCGCGATTTCACGATCGGCGGGATGTATTTCGATCCGTCCAGCGGGCGCGTGATCGACCTGGTCGGCGGCCTGCGCGATCTGCGCGCCGGGGTCATCCGCGCGATCGGCGACGTCGGCCTGCGCTTTGCCGAGGACCATCTGCGGATGCTGCGCGCGGTGCGCTTTGCCGCGCGGCTGGACTTCGCGATCGAGCCGGCGACGTGGGCCGCGATATGCCTCAGCGCCCCCGCGATCACGCATATCGCGGCCGAGCGCGTGGGCGAGGAAGTGGTCATGATCATGACCGAAGGTGGCGCGGCGCGCGGCCTCGAATTACTCGCGGAGAGCGGATTGGCCGCGGTCGTGATGCCCGAAATCCTCGATCTGCCGGGCTGCGATCAGCCCGCCAACTTCCATCCCGAGGGCAACGTCTGGCGCCATACGCGGCTGATGCTCTCGATGCTCGCGCGCGGCTGTAGCGAGACCCTGGCCTTCGGCACGCTGCTTCACGATATCGCCAAGCCGCGCTGCTTTGCGCGCGAGGCCAGCGGCAAGATGACCTACTACGGCCATACCGATATCGGCGCGGAAATGGCGGTCGAGATGATGCGCCGGATGCGCCGCTCGCGCTTCGTGCAGGAGCGCGTCGCCTACCTGGTGCGCGATCATCTGCGCCTGTGCATGGCGCCGCGGATGCGCCCCGCCACGCTCAAGCGGATGGTCGCCGAGGAGGGTTTCGACGAATTGCTCGAGCTCGCGCTGCGCGACGCGCTGGCTTCGAGTTCCTATCTCGGCTTCTATCATCTGTGCCGCCGCGAGCTGGCCGCGCTGGGCACGGTGGCCGAGCGTGCGCCGCGCCTGATCGGCGGCGACGATCTGATTGCGATGGGCTTCGTGCCGGGCCCCGCCTTCAAGACGATCCTGCGCGAAGTCGATGACCTGCAGCTCGACGGCGTGCTCGCCACGCGCGAGCAGGCGCTCGACTACGTGCGCGACCATCATCCGGCGCCCGCCGCCGCGGCCCGCAACTGATCGGATTCGATCGGTGCTCGAAGCTCGCGGCATAACCCGGCGCTTCGCCCGCACGCTCGCGCTCGACGGGGTCGATTTCCACGCGCGGGCCGGCGAAATCCATGCGCTGGTCGGCGAGAACGGCGCCGGCAAAAGCACGCTGATCAAGATCTTCGCGGGCCGCCTCAAGCCCGACGCGGGCCGCGTCACGATCGCCGGTGAACCGCTCGCCGCCGGTTCGGCGAATCGCGCCCGCGCGGCCGGCGTCGCCGCGGTCTATCAGAGTCCGATGCTGTTCGAGCGCATGACCTGGGAGGAAAATCTCGCGCTCGCCGGCTTCGGCGATGGCACTGGCGCGCGCGATCCGCGCGCCGCGGCGGCCCGCGCGGCGGCGCTTGCCCGGGATCTCGGCTTCGTCCTGCCGCCGGCCGGCGCGACGCTCGAGCGCCGCTCGGTGGCCGATCGCGTGCGGCTCGAGATTATTCGCGCGCTCGGCGCCGATCCGCGCGTGCTGATTCTCGACGAGCCGACCGGCCTGCTCGCGCCCGCCGAGCTGGCCGCCTTCCTCGCGATGTTGCGGCGGCTGCGCGGCGCCGGGCGTGCGGTGGTGATCGTCACGCATAAGCTGGCCGAGGCGATCGCGGTCGCCGATCGGATTACCGTGCTGCGCCGCGGCCGCCGGGTGGCCGAGTGCCGCGCCGCCGCGACCGACGCCGCGGAGCTGGCGCACCTGATGCTCGGCGACCTCGCCAGTGCGCAGCGGGCGGCGCCGGTGGCCGATGCTCGCATCGAGGGTCAGGCGGTCGCCGATCCGGGTACCACCGATCCGCGCTGCGCCGCCCCCGTCTTGACCGTGGAAGCGCTTACCCTCGACGACGGCGCGCGCCGCCTGCTC
>DATLRA010000063.1:0-2377 GCA_035534935.1 Binataceae bacterium (SeqCode) | reverse complement strand
ATCCAGTCGGCTTCGAGATGCGCGGGCTCGGCCGGCGCGCCGAACAGCGCCTCGACGCTATGGCCAAGCTCGCGCGCGTCGCAAGGCCGCTCCGGTTTGGATGCTATGAAAATCCTGAATGCCATCGAAACTTCCCTGGTTCATGCCGCGATCGGAGCCGCCGCCGGCCTCGCCCTCTCTCTGATGGTTCCCGCGCGGGCCCGCGCACAGAGCGCGGCGCCATCCTCCGGCACGCCACCCGTTTCCAACTCGACGACGGTTGCGAGTGCTGCGCCGGTCTCGAATCCATCTCCGTTGTCGCCGGTGATGCGGTACTTCGCCGACTGGTTCCCGCGGGTCACCCGTATCCAGAGCGAACAGCCGCACTGGGTTACGCCGCTGGTTACCATTACCCCGCGCCTGGAAGAGGAGTACCGCTACGATCAGCTTTGGCAGGCGCAGCCGCATGGCAAAGCGCTGGACAACTTCGGCGCCAACAAGGGACTTGAGCTGATACCCTTCCAGAACACCGAAATCATCCTGGGCGTGCCCGGATGGATCGCGCACAACGGCGTACTACCGAAGCCGCCAAAGAAAGGGGCAAAGTCCAAATCGAAGCCGGACGTCGACGGCTGGGCCGACGAAACCTTTCTGATCAAATACCGGCTGCTGTCGGCCAACGAGGAGAATGGCAACTACATTCTGACCGTCTTCATGGGTTTCAGCGCGCCCACCGGCAGCGACGGCAACAGCTCGGGCCATGCGATCTTCACGCCGACCGTCGCGTTCGGAAAGGGATGGGGTGACTTCGATTTTCAGAGCACCCTTGGAATCGCGGTTCCCAACGGGGGGATGCAGCGCCTCGGGGCGCCGCTCGCTTACAACACCACCTTTCAGTACCGACTGTTCAGATATTTCTGGCCGGAATTCGAGGTGAACTACACCTGGTGGCCCAACGGCGAGAACACCGGTGCGAATCAGGTTTTTCTTACGCCCGGCCTCATCATCGGGCGCATACCGATCCATGACCGGATCGGGATGACCTTCGGCGCCGGCTACCAGGTCGCCGCCACTCACCATCCCGTCTACAACAACGCGGTGATAGCCACCGGACGCATCCCCTTCTAGGCGGGCGGCACAACGTCGATGAAATGCAACCGCAGACTGCTCTTGCAGGCGGGAGTCGTGGCGATGGCCGGCGCGTTCGCCGCACTAATGGCGGTCGCGGGCGCCACCGACGCCACCCAATCGACGACGCCGCTCGAAGTGGCCTATGCGGGGTCGATGGGCTCGATGATGGACGGCGGAGTTCGTCCAGCGATCGCAGAGGCTCTGGAAGCCGAGCTGCGGGGACGCGCGCAGGGCTCCGCCGGACTCGCCAACCTGATCGTCGCGGGAAGCATCCGGCCCGACGTGTTCATTTCGATCACGCCGGAGCCGATGCGTATCGTGCTGAAAGCGGGCAAGGCCGAGAGCGCGATACCGATTGCGCGCACCGAGATGGTGATCGCCTACAGTCCAAACAGCCAATACGCGGCGGCGCTGAGCAAGTCCGGCGATCCCGGCGCCAAACCGTGGTGGCAAATCCTGGAAACGCCGGGTTTTCGCTTTGGCCGCACCGATCCGAATACCGACCCGCAGGGGTTGAACGTCATTTTCACGATGCAACTCGCGGCGCGTTACTACCATCAGCCAGGTCTGGCCGAGAGAGTTCTCGGTCCTCAAATAAATCCGCAACAGATCTTTCAGGAGCCGCAGGTGATGGCGCGGCTGCAGGCGGGGCAACTCGACGCGGGTTCGGCCTACAAGATGCAACCGGCGGCGCTCGGCCTGCCGTTTCTTTCGCTGCCCGGGGAGATTAACCTTGGCTCCGCAGCGATGGAGCACGAATACCAGCAAGCGAGCGTCACGCTGAACGGCAAGCCGCATCGGCCCTCCCCGCTCGTCTTCTATGCCGCGGTCCTCAAGGATGCACCACAGCCAAAGCTGGCGGGCCGCTTTGTCGCGTGGATGCAGGGGCCCGAGGCACGCCACATACTCTCGCGATATCATTACGACGACCCCGGCGACGCCAAGCCCCTGGTTCCGTAATATAGGCCTTCGTGCGATCTCCCATGCGTTCCCGATGGTGGGCCCGGATGGGCATGCTCGCGTTCACCCTTGCGCTGCTCTATCCGCTGGCCGGGCTTTTCGCCCCCGTTGGCCGCTGGCAATGGGACGGCAGTATCCCCGGCTCGACGGCCTCGGCCGTGAGCGTTTCGCTGGTCCTTACCGCAATCGCACTGCTGCTTGACGTGATCCTGGGCACGCCGGTCGCGTGGTATCTCGCGCGCCATACCGGCCGCGACAAAATCGTATGGGAGGCCGCAGTCCTCGTCTCGGTGCTGATGCCGCCGCT
>DATLRA010000062.1:0-2891 GCA_035534935.1 Binataceae bacterium (SeqCode) | reverse complement strand
TCAGCAGGTCGATTTCCTTCGCCGTTATGATCAGCGGGGGCGACATGCATACGGTATCGCCGACGGCGCGGATCAGCAGACCCTGCTCCCGCGCCACCTCACGGAAATGGCCGCCGACGCCGAGCGACTCGGGAAACGCTTCGCGCGTGCGCGGATTGCGCACCAGCTCGACCCCGGCCATCAGGCCAAGCGCGCGAATCTCACCCACGATCGGTGACGAGCGCAGTTCCTGGAGGCACTGGTTCAGCCGCTCGCCCATCTTGCGCGAGTTCTCGACGATGCCGTCGCGCTCCATGATCTCGAGCGTCTTGAGCCCGGCCGCGCAACAGGCCGGATTACCGGTGTTGGTAAAGCCGTGCCATATCGTGGCGCCCGCCGACGACTTCAGCAGCGTCTGATAGATCCGCTCGTGAACGATCACCGCGCCGAGCGGCAGATAGCCGCTGCTGATGCCCTTGGCGCAGGAGATGAGGTCCGGGCGCACGTCCCAGTGCTCGCACGCGAACATCTTGCCGGTGCGGCCGGCGCCGGTGATGACTTCATCGGCGACCATCAGGACGTCGTACTTGTCGCAAATCTGGCGGATGCGCGTCCAATATTCCCTGGGCGCGGGAATCACGCCGCCGGCGCCCATCACCGGCTCGGCGATGAAGAATGAGACCCGGTCGGGGCCTTCGGCCACTATCGCTTTTTCGAGTTCGTCGGCGCAGGCGACCGCGCACGACGGATATTCCTTGCCGAGCGGACAGCGGTAGCAATACGGCGGCGCGATATGCCGCACGTCGGGCAGCATCGGTTCGAAGAACTCGTGAAAGTGATCGATGCCGGTGAGGCTCGCGGCGCCGCACGACGAGCCGTGGTAACCCTTGATGCGGGCGATCGCGACGGTCTTGTTCTTGTAGCCCCGCAGGCGCTGGTACAGGCGCGTAAGCCGGATGACCGACTCATTGGATTCCGAGCCGCCGCTGGTAAAAAACACCCGATTGAGTCCCGGCGGCGCCAGCTCGGCCAGCTTGGCGGCGAGTTCGATCGCCGGCGGCGTCGAAATGTTCAGCAGTCCGAGATGGAAGGAAAGCGTCTCGAGCTGCTGGGCCACCGCGGCGGCAATTTCCTTGTTGCCGAAGCCAAGATTTACGTTCCAGATGGCCGAACTGCCGTCGAGATATTGCTTGCCGTTGGCGTCCCACACGAACACCCCTTTGCCGCGGGCGATGATCAGCGGGCCCTGCTGCGCGTGCTCCTCGGGCGAGGCGAAGCCGGGCAGCTTGTGCTTGCGATCGAGTTCGTCCAGCCGCTTGGCGTCGATCTCGAAGCGTAGTGCGTTCGCCGCACCCGCGGGTTTTTGTGCTGTAGCCATTGGACACTCTCCTACTTGCGCCGCGGCCTGCCGCACGGTCCGCTTCAGGCGCCGGGTTGCCCTCTCAGCGCGGCGCGCCATTTCACCGTGGCCTCGCGATCGACGGCGAGCGATTCGTCCTCGGCCCGCCCCTTGAAGACCACACCGTATACCTGCCGGGCCTTCTCCGGCGAAACCCAGGCTTCCAGCACGTCCGTACGCACCATCTCGGGATCGCGATCGAGCGGGCTGCCATAGCCGCCGCCGCCGGTATCCACGCCGACGATATGCTCGCCGGGCTGGATCTGTTCGGCCGACACCGAGGGCAGCTCGTGCTCGTCGCCTTCACGATCGAGCTTGGCGGCATAGCAAGCTTGTCCGGGATGGCCGCCGCGAACGCCCTTGGGCGGATTGTAATGGCCGTCGAGCGGGTAGACCACCGTCATCGTGTCGTGCCGGGGGCCGTACACCACGCGCGCGCCGGGTGCGCCGCGAAAGCGGCCCGCGCCACCCGAGTCGGTCAGCAGCCGCGCACTTTTGTAGATGATCGGATATTTCTGCTCGTCGATTTCGATGCTGTCGCGGTACATCAGGCCCGCGACCACCGGCAGGCCGTAGTTGATCCAGCCGTCATTGTGGGGCGTGCCCGGGCCGCCGTTGGCGCTCATGAAGAGCTGATTCACGTAGGGCGCGCCCTTGCGGCGAAAATCGCCGCCCGAGATGACTCCGTAACCAGGGCCCATTCCGACACCGCCCTCGGCCAGGCCGTAGCCTTCGCCGAGCTGGGCGAAGGCGGCCTGCGTGATATTGACCAGGCGGTCGCCGATGTTGGTGGTCGCGACCGAGCACGAGGTCGGAAAACGCGGGATTCCGACCACGCAGTTTTCGCGCAGATGCACCGTGATGCGGCGGAAGCTGCCGGCGTTGTGCGGCACGTCCGGATCGATCGAATTGAAGAGTCCGGTGACGGTGTTGTTGATGGCGCAGGTCTTCGACTCGTTAAGCCCGCACGGAACGCAGTCGATATTGTCGCGCAGATCGATCTCGACCCGGCCCTCGTCGGCGTCGATTTTCACATGGACTTTCAACGGCACGCCCTCGGGCAAGGCGGGAAACGGATCGTGCGCGCCGGTGCCGGTGAACTCGGCTGTAGGAAGCTGCTTCAATGCATGGATCATCCGGCGTTCCGAATAGTCGAACCACTCGCGGATGAAGTCACGAATCAGCGGCTTTCCGAATTTGGCGGCCAGCTCCTTCAGCCGGCGCTCGCCGATCCGCGCCGCGCCCAGCATCGCCAGGTAGTCGCCGTACCATTGGTCGGGCACGCGGATCCGACGCCGGCACATCCGGATGATGTCGTCGATGTCGCGAAAGTTGCGCTGGACCTGCACGCAGGGAAAATTCAACGCGCCTTCCTCGTAGACGTCGCCGGCAAACGGCGCGTAAGTCGTCGGCAGGCTGTTGCCGCAATCCGCCTGATGGGCCTTCGCGCAGCAGGTGAACAGATGCTCGCCGTCGACGAAGACCGGCACCAGGATCGTGTGGTCGGCGCTGT
>DATLRA010000061.1:0-2775 GCA_035534935.1 Binataceae bacterium (SeqCode) | reverse complement strand
AGGCGCTGGAGCAGGGCCTGGGCCTCGTGTAGACCGGCATGCGATTCACGGCCCTGTGCGACTTGTTGACGAGATTCCACGGCGCGCGCGTCGTCGTGCTCGGCGACGTCATGCTCGATCGATATGTCTATGGCTCGGTCGAGCGGATTTCACCGGAGGCGCCGATACCCGTGATCGACGTGCAGCGGATCGTCGACACGCCCGGCGGCGCGGCGAACGTCGCGCGCAGCGCCGCGGCGTTGGGCGCCCAAGTAATCTTGCTCGGCGTCGTCGGCGATGACGCCGGCGCCGAGGATCTGCGCCTGCAGCTCGCGGACTCGCCGACGGTCGAGATGCGATTGGTCACGGACGCCTCGCGTCCCACGTCCGTCAAGACCCGCTACGTCGCCGAAGGACAACAGGTCATGCGGGCGGATCGGGAAAGCCGCAGTACGCTGTGCGCCGCGATCGAGCGGCTGGTGCTCGAACGGTTTTCGGCCTCGCTCGCCGACGCGGACGTGGTCGTGCTCTCCGACTACGCGAAAGGAGTCCTCTGCGATTCGCTGACGCGCGCGGCGATCGACCTGGCGCGAGGCGCCGGAAAGACCGTGGTCGTGGATCCCAAATCCAAGGATTTCGGCCGCTATCGCGGCGCGACCGTGCTGACTCCCAATCGCCTCGAACTGCAGCGCGCTTGCGGCCGGGATTGCGCCGCGCCCGCGGAGGTGGCCGCGGCGGCGCAGTCGATCCTCGCACAGGGCATCTGCGAATATCTCGTGGTCACGCGCGGCAAGGAAGGCATGTCGGTGATCGGCAAGGAAGCTCCCCCGGTGCATCTGCCGACCAGCGCGCGCCAGGTGTTCGACGTCTCCGGCGCCGGCGACACCGTGGTCGCCGCGCTCTCTCTCGCACTCGCCGCGGGCGGTGAAATCGCCGACGTCGCCGCATTGGCGAATATCGCGGCCGGCATCGCCGTCGGCAAACGCGGCACCGCGACCGTCACCGCTGGCGAGATCATCGCCGCGGCGGCGCCGTTCGACGGCGCCAAAGACCCGCAGAAGATATTCTCGCTGGACAGCGTCATCCGGCTCGCTCGCGCCTGGCGCGAGATGGGCTTGAAGATCGCCTTCACGAACGGCTGCTTCGATCTGCTGCATCCGGGGCACCTCTCTCTGCTCGATCGGGCCCGCCAAAGCGCGGACCGCTTGATCGTCGGGCTCAATGCAGATCTTTCCGTGCGGCGATTGAAAGGGCCGGACAGGCCGGTGCAAAGCGAAGTGGCGCGCGCCACCGTGCTTGCCGCCGTGAAGTCCGTCGATGCCGTGGTCATCTTTGCCGAAGACACCCCGCTCGGCCTGATCGAGATGCTCGAACCGGATGTGCTCGTCAAAGGCGCGGAATACACGCAGGAGACCGTGGTCGGCGCGGATCTCGTGAGCAAGCGCGGCGGCGAGGTGCTTTTCGCGCCGATACTGCCGGGCCACAGCACGAGCGAGACCGTACAGCGGGTCGCGTCGCTGTCGCGCAAGTGACTCGCGAAGGTGCGCGCGTGACGTGCGAGGACGCGCGCAACAAGGTCGTGATCCTGGATCGGGACGGGACCCTCGTGATCGATCGCGGCTACCTCGATGACCCCGCGGGCCTCGAATTCGAGGCGGGCGCCGCCGATGCGCTGCGGCGGCTGCACGCGCACGGATACCGCCTCGTCGTGATCACCAATCAATCCGGGGTGGCGAGGGGTTTCTTTCCGCTGCAGCGAGTCATTGCCATGAATGCCCGCCTGACCGCCATGGTGGAAGCCGCGGGCGCGAAGCTGGCGGGCATTTATTTCTGCCCGCACGCGCCGGATGCGGGGTGCGCCTGCCGGAAACCCGGCCTCGGCTTGTTGAGCCGGGCCGCCGCCGACCTTGATTTCGACCCTAAATTGGCGGTCGTGATCGGCGATAAACCGAGCGACGTCGAGTTCGGGCGCCGCGCCGGCGCCAGGACGATATTGATCGCCGGCCGCGCGCCGCACGCCGCGGCGCAGCCGCGGCCGGGGGCCGCGCCGGGCCCGGTGCCGGACGCGGTGCTGCCAAACCTCATGGAAGCCGCGTTGGCGATCACGGCAGGGCCCGCGTGCGCACGAGGTGAGAAAGATCCGCGGCGACCCGCTGAATGACCTGATCCCAATCGCCGGGGCTCGCCTGCCGGTAGAGCCTTGCGGTCGGATACCAGGGACTGTCGGTTCGATCCAGCAACCAGCGCCAGCAATTGTCGAAGCGACTGAGGATCCACACGGGTTTGCCCATGGCGCCCGCCAGGTGCGCGGTCGACGTGTCGACGGCAATGACCAGATCGAGCTGCTCTATGAGAGCCGCCGTATCCGAAAAGTCGTGCAGCAAGTCCGTAAAATCGATCAATGGCGGCCCATCCCAATGCTGCGCGAGGAGATCCGTCAGCTCCGAGGCGGCGGGCTGCCCTTTTTGCAGGCTGTAAAACTCGACATCGGCATGGCGCAGCGACGCGAGCTTCGCCAATGGAATGTTTCTGCGGTTATTGACGGGCCAAAGTTCCGGCTGGTCCGGCCTGAATCCGCCCGACCAGACGACGCCGACCCTGAGCTTGGCTTTTTCACCGAGCTTCTCTTGCCAGCGACGCGCCTTGTCGGCATCGGCTTTGAGATACGGGATTTGCGCCGGGATGCTGGACAAGGTCGTCTTGAAGGCCAACGGCAGGCTCATCAGAGGGCAGTAATAGTCGAACTCGGGGAGCGCATGACCCCTGGCCGCGACCTGCGCCACTCCTTCGAGGTCC
>DATLRA010000060.1:0-2256 GCA_035534935.1 Binataceae bacterium (SeqCode) | reverse complement strand
CAAGGAAGCCGAACTCGAGTACATGATCAACACCGCCGACGCCAAGGTGCTGCTCGCCGGCGATCGCTACCTGGACCTTATCACGCGGCTCAGTCCGCGGCTTAAGCTCGCGCGGATTATCGCGATGGGTGAGGGCCGCCCGGGCGTCCCCAGGCTCGCCGACCTGATCGCCGCCGCCGAACCCGACGAGAGCGAAGCCGAAGTCGAGGACGAGGATACCTCGATCCTGATGTACACCAGCGGCACGACTTCGCTGCCCAAGGGCGTGATGCTCTCGTTTCGCGACTTCACCGCCTATGTGACCGCCAATGTCGAGATGGCCGACGGCACCGACCGCGGCGTCGCGCTGGTGTGCGTGCCGTTTTACCATATCGCCGGAACGACGGCGTACATGACCAATATCTGGACCGGGCGGCGGCTGATCGTGATGCCACAATTCGACGCCAAAGCCTGGCTGAAGCTGGTGCGGACCGAGCGCGTGACCCACGCCTTCGTGGTGCCCACGATGATGAAGCAGGTGCTCGACGGGCCGTCATTCAAATCGGCCGATCTTTCGAGCCTGACCAACCTGGCTTATGGCGGCGCGCCGATGCCGATCCAGGTGATCCGCCGCGCGATCGAGGCGTTCCCAAAAGCGGTCGGCTTCGTCAATGCCTATGGGCAGACTGAAACCACCTCCTCGCTGACCGTGCTCGGACCCGACGATCATCGGATCACCGGCGACGCCGAGCAGCAGGAGCGCAAGCTGCGGCGGCTCAATTCGATCGGCAAACCGCTGCCCGACGTCGAGATCGGGGTTCGCGGCGAGGACGGCAAGCTGCTCGGCAGCGGCGAAGTCGGCGAGATTATCATCCGCACCCCGCGCATCATGAAGGGCTACGCGGGACGCAGCGATGACGCGGCGCTGGCCGACGGATGGCGTGCGACCGGCGACCTCGGATGGGTTGACGAAGAGGGCTACGTGTTTTTCGCCGGACGCAAGGACGACATGATCATCCGCGGCGGCGAGAATATCGCACCCGCCGAGATCGAAACCGTGCTGATGAGCCATCCGGCGGTCGATGAATGCGCGGTGATCGGCGTCCCCTCGGTCGAATGGGGGCAAACCGTCAAGGCGTTCGTCGTGGCGCGCGCGGGCGCCAGCATCGCGCCTGAGGAGCTGAGCGAGTTCTGCCGCTCGCGGCTGGCGAGTTTCAAGCGGCCCGAGCAGATCGAGCTAATCGAGGCGCTGCCCAAAAATCCACTCGGCAAGATCCTGCGCAAGGACTTGCGTGGGCCGTCGGGAGCCTGAGCAACGCCGTCCTCCGCTAAAACCGTGGGCCGTGGCGCCGTGCGCGAAGCGATCGAGATCACGCGCGCGGGCGGATGCGTTACCGCGCGAATCGCGGGGGCGGGTGCGCGCCCAAAGCTTGGCTCGCCCGGGGCCAACCGGCTCCTGGACTTGTTCGAGCAGGTCGAAGATGACGAATCGATCCGGATGCTGGCGCTGACCGGGACCGGACGATGGTTCTGCGGCGGCTTTGGCGACGACGTGGATCCGCGCCTGGTCGAATCTCTGGCCGCGATCTCGAAGCCAACCGTCGCGATCATAAATGGCGACGCGATCGATGAAGGTCTCGAACTCGCGCTCGCGGCCGATCTCCGCGTCGCAATCGGGCGCGCGCGCTTTGCGCTGACTCAGCTTGCGCGCGGCGCTCTGCCGCACTTCGGCGGAACTCAGCGCCTGCCGAGGATCGCGGGCGCCGCCAACGCGCTGCGGATGATCCTGACCGGCGCCGCGATCGACGGCGCTGAGGCGCGGCGGATCGGTCTGGTCACCTATCTGGCCGGTTCCGAGCGCGAACTCGCAAAAGTCGCGGGCGCGCTGGCCGAAGCGATTGTGTCGCGTGCGCCGCTGGCCGCGCGCCTGGTGAAGGACGCGGTCCTAAAAGGCTACGATATGACCTTGGAACAGGGCGTCAGGCTTGAGGAAGATCTGTACGCCCTGCTACAAACGACTGCCGACCGGGGCGAGGGCGTGCGCGCGTTTCTGGACAAGCGCAAGCCGCTGTTTCGCGGCGCCTGAAAATCACGAGTGCGAAAGGAATAGAACGATGGCCAATCAACTGGGCAAGGTTTATATCTGCGCCAAATGCGGCTCGCAGGTGATCGTCACCAAGGGCGGGGTCGGTGCGATCAAGTGCTGCGGCGCTCCGATGGAACAGAAAAAGTAACGCGCCGGCCGCCGCGGCCGGACCCACCTTGCGGGAGGACGAC
>DATLRA010000059.1:0-28503 GCA_035534935.1 Binataceae bacterium (SeqCode) | reverse complement strand
TGATAGTTGAGGTTGATGAAGACCGCGTCGAGCGTGCCGGGCGCAACCGGCAACAAATCGGGCGCGTCTATCGGCTTGATCACCTCGACCACGTTACTCATCCCGGGCTCGCTCAAGCGCCCCTGCCAGGCGGTTTTCGCCGCCTTGAACTTTTCGGGGAACGGACCGTTTTGCGAGTAGACCTTGCCGTCGGGCCCGACGATCCGCGCGAGCAGTTCCGTGGTGTAGCCGCCGCCAGCCCACAGGTCGGCCACCTGCATCCCCGGCTTAACGCCGAAAAACGCCATCACCTGGGCGGGCTGGCGCGAGCCGTCCATCGCGCGATCCTTGGCCGGACGGGCGGGCGCGCTGACCGCCGCGGCGAGGTAGGGCGGAATCTGCGCGGCGGACGTAGCGGCGCTGAATCCGGCACGCGGCACGGCGAGCGTCGCAAAGGCGACAGCGGCGAGGATTATGCGGTAAGGGCGACCTATCATTTTCGCGCACCTCATTGGTTGCGGAGATTGGCGGCGGCGGAAAACAGCCGGTTGCGGAGATCATGGCCCAACCGCGCCGCGACGGCGCATCGCAGGGCCGCCTCGGACCGCGACGATAGCGCACGGCCATCCACGGCTAGCGCTTGGCCGAGGTCTGCGATCGTCCGCGCTCCATCACGGCCGCGCGCTGGCTCTCGAGGTCCTTGAGATTCGCGCTGCTGTTGTAGGCGCGAAAGAACTCCTGCTCGATTTTGATCGCGTCGCCCAGCGTCGCCCGCGTGGTCAGATCGTAGAGTTTCTTCAACTGCCGCACGACGCCCTGATTGGCGCTCAGAATCTGCGTGGCGATCTCGGTTGCCACCTTGAGCGCCGTGCCGCGCGGGACGACGCGGTTGACCAGGCCCATCCGCTCGGCGTCATGCGCGCTCAAATAATTTCCGGTGAGCGAGAGCTCCTTGGCCTTGCGAATGCCGACGGCACGGGGCAACCGCGCGGTCATCCCACCACCCGGCATCACGCCGACGCGCGCGTGGGTGTCGGCAAATTGCGCGTCTTCGGCGGCGACGATCATGTCGCAGGCGAGCGCGAGCTCGAAACCGCCGGTCACCGTGAAGCCGTTGATGGCGGCGATCACGGGCACGTGCATCTCTTCGATCACGGTGATGAAGCTGACCGAGGTGCCGTCGCGCACCAGGGTGCCGCTCTCGCGGGTCGTCTCGGCTCCGAGCTCTTTGAGGTCGAGTCCGGCGCAAAACGCGCGGCCCGCGCCGGTGATAATCACCACGCCGGCCTCGGGGTCGTCGCGCAAGGCCTGCATCACGCGGCAGAAGCTCGAACGCAGGTCGCGATTGAGCGCGTTGAGCTTTTCGGGACGATTTAGCGTGACGGTCGCGATGCCCTCGTGCTTGGCAACCAATACCACCGGTTCACTCATGATAATCGTTGAACCTCCATTGCGAAGTCGTAACATAGGCGGAGCGGAAGTGGCAAAACGACGGTGGCGGCGCGGGCGGTGCTTTGCGCGTCGCCGTATCGGCGATACTCTTGGGCGAGCGATGCGTGCGGCGCGGCGATAGCGCGGCGAGAGAAGGCGCATCAAGATGGATCGCGCGCGGCGGGCGTTGCGCCATCTCATCGAAACGCGGAGATCAGCCTGACGGCGGATGGATTCGACGACGGAAAACAGCGGTAATCCCAACTTCAAGGGGCTGCGCGTGGTCGCGTTCGAGAGCCGGATGGCGGCCGAGACGCGCACGCTGATCGAGCGTTTTGGCGGGCGCGCGATTATCGCGCCGGCGATGCGCGAGGTGCCGCTCGAGGATAATCACGCCGCGCTGGATTTCGCCGCGCGCATCCTGGCGGGCGATCTCGACGCCGCGATCTTTCTGACCGGCGGCGGCGTGCGCGAACTGTTCCGCGTGATGGAAACGCGCCACGATCGCGCCGCGCTGGTGTCCGCGCTCGGGCGGATCGTGACCGTCGCGCGCGGACCCAAACCGGTCGCCGCGATGCGTGGGCTGGGGCTCGCGCCGACGATCACGATTCCCGAGCCCAACACCTGGCGCGAGGTTCTCGCGTGCATGGCCGCGCAGGTCGAACTGGCGGGCAAGCGCGTCGCGGTGCAGGAATACGGCACGACCAATCGCGACCTCAACGCCGGACTCGAGGCGCGTGGCGCAATCGTGACGGTGGTGCCAGTTTACCGCTGGACGCTGCCGGTGGATCGCGCGCCGCTGCGCGCGGCAATCGGCGCGATCGCGGCGGGCAAGGCCGATATCGCCCTCTTCACCAGCTCGAATCAGGTCACGAACCTGATGCAGATGGCGGACGCCGACGGCGCCGTCGGCGCGTTAATCCGTGGACTCGGCGCGCTGGTGGTCGCGTCGATCGGGCCGGTCTGCACGCAGGAATTGCGCGGACGCGGAATCGCGGTGGACCTCGAGCCGGAGCATTCGAAGCTCGGCCACCTGATTAAGGAAGCCGCTCTGCGCGGCGGATCGATCCTCGCACGCAAGCGCGGCACGCCGCGCGCGGCGCAAGCGGCCGGACGCGTCGCAGCGCCCGCGCACCGATCCGATGCACCGGCGGCCGATGCGGCGCAGCGCGGCGCCCTGCACGATCATCCGATCATGCGGGCCTGCCGCCGCGAACCGACGCCGTACACGCCGATCTGGCTGATGCGTCAAGCGGGGCGCTACATGCCGGAGTATCGGCGCGTGCGCGACCGCTATTCGTTTCTCGAGCTGTGCCAGCAGCCCGATCTCGCGGCCGAAGTCACGACCACCGCGGTCGCTCGGCTGGGCGTCGACGCCGCGATCATTTTCGCCGACATCCTGCTGCCGCTGGTCCCGATGGGCGTCGGACTGCGTTACGAAAAAGGCGACGGGCCGGTGATCGATCGTCCGTTGCGCACGGCGGCCGACCTCGATCGGATTCCGCCGATCGCCGCGGCCGACGCGCTGGGCTACGTCGCCGAGTCGATTCGGCTGGTGCGCCGCGCGCTCGGCGATCGCAAGCCGCTGATCGGTTTCGCCGGCGCGCCCTTCACGCTCGCCTCGTATCTGATCGAGGGCGGATCGTCGCGCCAGTACCAGGCAACCAAAACCCTGATGTACACCGATCCCGCCACGTGGCATCGCATGATGGAGATGATTGCGCGCGTCACCGCCGACTACCTCAATATGCAGATCGCGGCCGGCGCGGATATCGTGCAGCTCTTCGATAGCTGGGTCGGCAGCCTCTCGCCCGACGACTATCGGCGCTTTGTGCTGCCGCATACCCGCAGCGTGATCGCGGCGGTGCGGCCGGGCGTGCCGGTGATCCATTTCGGCACTGTGACCGGCAACCTGCTCGAACTGATGCGCGAGGCGGGCGGCGACGTAATCGGCCTCGACTGGCGCGTCGATCTGCGCGAGGCGTGGGATCGGCTCGGCCCCGGCGTCGCGGTGCAGGGTAACCTCGATCCGATCGCGCTGTTTGCCGACACGGCGGAAATCCGCCGGCGGGCGGGCGCGATCCTCGAGCGCGCGCAGGGCCGTCCCGGCCATATATTCAACCTCGGCCACGGTATCTTGCCCGAGACGCCGGTCGACCACGTGATCGCGCTGGTCGATGCGGTCCATGAGATGAGCGCGCGCCGCTGACTATCACGCTATGAGTATCGGGACATTCCTTGCGGCATTACAACACCTGCACGCCAACTGACTATTGCCGCGATCGCTCACGCTGATGGCATTTCAACTGAGTAATGACTCGATTGCCGGAGAAGCCTGCGGCGCGGTGATGCTGATCGGCTTTGGCGGCCCGACGGAGCCCGCTGAGATCCGCCCCTTCCTCGATCGCGTGCTGGCGGGCCGCCCGGTTCCGCGCGATCGTTACGAGGCCGTCGTGCATCACTATGAGGTGCTCGGCGGACGCTCGCCGTACAACGATCTCACGGCGCGCCAGGCGCTCGCACTGCGCGAAATGCTCGATCGCGCCGGCGCCGGCGTGCCGGTGGTCGTGGGCCTGCGCAACGCGCCGCCGTTCATCGAGGATGCGATTCGCGATCTGGCGGCGCGCGGCGTCACGCGCGCGCTCGGCCTGGTGCTCGCGGCCCATCGATGCGAGGCGAGCTGGGAGCGCTACCAGGCGGACGTGGAGGGCGCGCGCGCGCGAATCGGCGCGGCGGCGCCCGCGATCGTCTATCCGCCACCGTGGCATGCCAATCCGCGCTTTATCGCGGCAGTCGCCGACCGCACGCGCGACGCGATCGCGCGCCTCGCGCCGGCCGGTCGCGAAGGCGCCGAACTGATCTTCACCGCCCATAGTATCCCGCTTGCGATGGCCGCGCGGGCGCCTTACGTCGCACAACTCGAGGTGTCGGCCGCGCTCACGGCGGCGGCGCTGGGCCGCGCGAGATGGCGCGTCGGCTACCAGAGCCGCAGCGGCAGCCCGCGCGATCCCTGGCTCGAGCCCGACGTCGCCGCAATCCTGCGCGAACTCAAGGGCCGCGCCGCGGTCGTCGTGCCGATCGGATTTCTCTGCGACCACGTCGAGGTGCTCTACGATCTCGATGTCGAGGCGGCAGCGGCCGCGCGCGACGCGGGCGTGACGATGGTGCGCGCGGCGACGGTCGGGGATCATTCGCGGTTTATCGATATGATGGCAGCGATCGCGCGGCCATATCTCTCGCCGCCGCCGCCGCTGGCGCATCAGGGTTGATCGGGTGAGCGCGGCGCAGGCGTGCGCGTAGGCGCGATGGACCACGTCGAGCGGCCGCGCCGCGTCGCGGTAATTGGCGGCGGAATCAGCGGACTCGCCGCGGCGCATCGCATGCGCGAACTTGCGGGCGCACACGAAATTCCGCTCTTGGTGGATCTGTACGAACGTGGTGCGCGCGTGGGCGGCGCGCTCGAAACGATCCGGCGCGACGGCTTTGTGATCGAGACCGGCGCGGATTCGTTTCTATCGGAGAAGCCCGCGGCGATCAAACTTGCCGAACGGCTCGGACTCGTCGGCGAACAGATTGCGACGCAGGAGCAGTTCCGCAAAACTCTCGTCGTGCGCGACGGGCGGCTGGTCGCGATCCCCGAGGGCTTCTCGCTGATCGCGCCGACGTGGCTCGGTCCGTTGTTCAAAAGCCCTTTGTTCAGTGCGCGCGGCAAACTCCGCATTGCGATCGAGCCGCTGATTCCACGCCGCCGCGACGACGACGACGACGAGAGCCTCGCGTCGTTCGTGATCCGGCGCCTCGGCCGTGAGACCCTGGAGCGGATCGCGCAGCCGCTGGCCGGCGGCATCTACACCGCCGACCCGGCGACGCTGAGTATCGGCGCATCGCTGCCGCGCTTTGTCGAGATGGAACGCCGCTACGGCAGCGTGATTCGCGGCCTGCGGGCGGCGGCGCGGGCGCGCACGGCCGAGCTGCGCGGCACCAGCGGCGCGCGCTGGAGTCTCTTCGTCAGCTTTCGCGGCGGCATCGAAACGCTGGTGCGGACGATCGCCGCGCGGATCGAGGAATCGATCCATTATCACGCGCGGATGGGCGCGGAACTCGCCGCGCTAACGCCCACCGGTGAAACGCCGGCGTGGCGGCTGGATTTTCGCGATGGATCCGTTGCCACCGCCGACGCCGTGATCGGCGCCGCGCCGGCGTTTGCGATCGCACCGCTGATCCAGCCGCTCAACCGCGAACTCGCCGCGACGCTCGCCGATCTCGCCTACGCCTCGGCGGCGACCGTCAACCTGGCGTATCGCGCAGCGGATTTCCCGCGTGCGCCGGACGCGTTCGGCTTCGTCGTGCCGATCGCCGAAGGGCGCCGGATTATCGCTGGCAGCTTCTCGAGCCTCAAGTTCGCTGGACGCGCACCGGCCGCGATGGTTCTCGCGCGGGTCTTCGTCGGCGGCGCGCTGCAGACTTCGCTGATGGAAATGGATGACGCCGCGATGATCGCGGCGGCGCGCGCCGAGTTCTCAACTCTGCTCGGCGTGATCGCCGAACCAGCCTTCGCGTACGTGCGGCGATGGCCGCGATCGATGCCGCAGTACACCGTCGGCCATCTGGCGCGGGTCGCGGAGATCGAACGGATGAGCGCCGCGATCGCTGGGTTCGCGCTGGCCGGCGCGTATTTGCGCGGCGTGGGCATCCCGGACTGTATCGCCAGTGGCGAGCACGCCGCCGAAGCGATTTTTGCGCAACTTGCGCCAGCTACCGGATAAACGGCGCCGCCGACCGTCCGCGCCGCGCGATGCCGCGCATCGCCGCGTCGTGCGATAATGCGATGGCGCGTGCATGACCATGAAACCTCCTGGCGAGGCGAACGTAACCAACTCGCAATCCGCTGCGACGGCGGGCTGGGAGCGCGTAATCGCCCACGCCGACATGGACGCCTTTTACGCGGCGGTCGAAGTGCTCGACAATCCCGAACTGCGCGGCAAGCCGGTGATCGTCGGCGGCAGTGCCGCGCGCGGCGTGGTCACCTCGGCGTCGTATGAGGCACGCAAGTTCGGCGTGCATTCGGCGATGCCGACGGCGGCGGCGCGACAACTTTGCCCCGAGGCGATCTTTGTGCGCGGCCGGATGGAGCGCTACGCGGAAATCTCGCGCGCGATTCGCGCAGTGTTCGAGAGCTTCAGCCCGATCGTCGAACCACTCTCGCTCGATGAGGCGTTTCTCGATCTGACCGGCAGCGAGCGGCTGCTCGGAGCGCCGATTGAAGTGGCTCGCGCACTCAAGCGCCGCGTGCTCGAGCGCACCGGACTGATCGTCTCGGTGGGCGTCGCGCCGACCAAGATGGCGGCCAAGATTCTGAGCGACCTGTCCAAGCCCGACGGCCTGCTGTGCCTGGGCCCCGAGCACCTGCGCGAGTTCCTGCAACCGCTGCCGGTCGAGCGCCTGTGGGGCGTCGGACGGGTGACCCTCGACGCGATGCATCGCGCGGGAATCCGCACGATCGGCGACCTGGCGGCGCATGACGCGGCGCGGCTCAAGGCGCTCTTCGGTATGGCGGGCACGCGTCTCAGCGAGATGGCGCACGCGCGCGATGCGCGTCCCGTGCTGGCCGACTGGCAGCGCAAATCCTACGGCGAGGAGAGCACCTTCGAGCACGACCTCGAACTGCGATCGCTCGATCTGCGCCGCGTGCTGATCGCGCATGCCGAGGCGATCGGGCGCCGGCTGCGGACCGACGCGGTGCGCGCCCGCACACTCACGCTCAAACTCAAGCTGGCCCGTCCGCTGGGTGGCGGACGCTATCCGATCATCACGCGCAGCGCGTCGCTCAATTCGGCGACCGACGACGGCGCGGCGATCGCGCGCCTCGCCGTCGCGCTCATCGAGCGCGTCACCGAGCGCGACAAGGTCCGGCTGGCGGGTATCCAGGTGCATAACCTCGAACGCGCGGCGCCGGCGCAACTTGGTCTGTTCGACTCGCCCAATGGCGCCGCCGCGCGCAGCGATCGGCTCAATCGCGCGCTCGACGCGGTCGCGCGCCGCTTCGGCGATGACGCGGTGACGCGCGGCATGGTCCACGCCGATCGCGCCGCGCCGACCCGGCGCATCAAGTAGCCAGACGGCACACTTGCCGCTAGGCCGGGCAGCTCTCCAATTGCTCGAGGAAAATTCCATACACGTCGCGGTTTGCCTGAAAACCCATGAATCCGTCGATATGGCCGTACGCCGGAACCAGGTGACGCTTGTATAGTTTGGGGTCGTTTGCGGCGCATAGCCAGTTGTAGGTTTTCTCAGTCGAGATCGGCAGGAAAGTCTGGTTGAGCGCGCCCGAGACAAAGGTTATCGGCAGCTTCAGATGTTCGGACTTGAGATAGCTCGGCGACACGGCACTGCCGTAGCGCTTGAGATTCTCCGCCGCGCCATAGTCGAACTTGGCCGCCTCGCCGCGGCGCACCAACTGCGCGAGATGGCGAAAGGCCGTTATGTTGCACTTGCCAAATTGCTCGTCCAGGCGGCTGTGCGTATCGGCGTTGAGCTGTTCGTGGCGATAGAGCTCGCCATACATAAATGTAATGCGATGGCATACGGCGCTGTCGCACTGATGGTTTATGGCATTGACCATTTTGGTGAAGACGGCCTGGAAGATCGGATTACCGGGATCCTCGCCGGCTGACAGATAACTCAGTCCAATATCCTCGAGCGCTTCGCCGAGATGCAATGCGCATTTGATCTCGGTGGCGGCCGGCGGCTGGTAATGCAGCGCGATCTGCGAGCACGTTACGCAGCGGATATCGGGTAGCAGACCGTCGGCCAGCGCGAGAAAAAATGTGCTCGAACCCGCGCAATGGACCACGGCCTGAACCGACTGCGCGCGCGTGGTATCGCGGATAAAGCGCACGGCCGCGGGAAAATCGTTGACCGCGGCTTCGTCCATCGTGAACTGCCGCAAGGGCAACTTGATGCTCGCGCGCCAATCGAGCAGCCAGGTGTCGTAGCCGTTCTTGACTGTGTAATCGACGAAATGCTCGCCGATAGTCGGCAGCATGAACATCCCGCTCCATACGCCCGCGCCATGCGCGAGCATCACGGGACCCTTGGCGCCGCCACGATAGCGCGTCAAGGTGAGATCGACACCGTCGGGCGTCTTGACTGAGTATACTTCGGGAGTGGGTAACGACATTGTCAATTCCCCTTTTTTAGGAATGCGCCGTTCAGGGCAGCCGCGGTTTGACGAATACGTCCCACAGCGTGCCCATGAACATGTGGCCGAAGCGCGCGAGCGCGTCGGCTTTTTTCGCCGGGTCGTTGGTGCCGGAAACCTGGAACGTGCCGATCTGATGCATGAAATCCATGATCAGGATATGCATAATGCCGGTGGCGAGCACGGCGCCGGCGCGATCGTGGCCCGCACGGATCACGGTGTAGAGCGTGCTTGTGGCGCCCCATACGTCGAAGCTGCCGTTATCCTTGACCTCCTTGAAGCCGTCGAGGAGATAGGGCTTGCCGTCCGCACCGGTGAAGGGCAGCGCGTAGAGCATTTTGCGCTCGAATACCTGGCTGGTGTCGATGAACAGGTTAAAGACGCCGTTGCTCACCGGCGCGCCCGCGGGCGCCGTGAAGCCGGCGACATGCACGACGCCGGCGGCGATACCGCCGTGGGCCTTGTCGGCCAATGAGGCGTCGAGGTCAGAAAAAGTAATAGTCAGTGTGAAATCAACGGTGGTGTTCGCTGTCTGACCGGCGCGCTCCGCCCCCGTGTAGTCATCGGGCGGATTATGGCCGCGGTCGAAAAAGCCCTTCATGGTTTCGGTAAACGAGAGCCCGATCGGCGTGGTGTTCGGCACCGTGGTTCCCCCTGGTGGAATAGCTATTTGCGTGAGCGGATCGATCACCGGGCGGGCCTGCGCATTTTCCGGCGCGCGCCATCCGGGGTCACCGCGGATGCGCCGGATTGCGGCCTCGACGTTGCGCTCGGCGACCGCGGCAATCGTATGCGACGGGTTGACGCCGGTGGCCTTCGGCAGAATCGCGCCGTCGAAGACGTAGAGCCCGGGGTAACCGTAGACTTCGCCGTGGGCGTTGGTGACGCCGGTGGCGGCATTGTCGGCCATCGTGCAGCCGCCCAGGTTATGCACCGACGCGGGCGTATGCAGCCGTTGCCAGAAGGGATTGAGCGCGGGCTTGCCGCCGAGCGCCCCGGCGATATCCGCGCTGAAGCCGGCCTCCGCGTCGTACAGCGGCAGGTTGCTGGCCACGTCCCATTCCACGGCGAGATTATATGCGGGCGGCACGGCTGGAACCGGCACGAGCTTGATGCGGCCGTTGGCGCGGTCGCGGCCCATCGCGAGAAACACCGCGCTGTTGTTGCCCGCGGCGAAGGGCTGTTTCAGCGCGGCGCCACCCGCCGCACCGAGCGCGCGTTCAAATTCCGCGCGGGTCATCGTGATGGTCGCGGTGAGCGCGCCGCCGGCGGGATTAAGCAGTTGCAAGAGGCCGGCGATCTCCTTCGGATAGCCGCCCTCCTCGAAGATAAACCAGTTGCGGGCCGGCCCGGCGCCATTATCGTAAACGATACCCGTCGTAATCGTCGGGCCATTCCAGGGTTCAAGTCGAGCCGCGGTGTCAAAGGCAAAGGCGATGAAGTCTCCGTTGCCCGAATAGTTATGGCCGAGCCGATTACTCAGTTGGGTCAGCGTCTTGTACTGGTCGCGGCAGCGCAGCAGCAATTCGGTGGAATTGACCGCGCCGGCGCACAGGAAGACGGCGGGCGCTGCAACCGTCTCTTCGCGGGCGCCCGCGAGATGATTTATGAAAGTTACTATGTAGCCATTGGCCGATGGCGTAATCTTAATCGCTTCGCACTGGGTAGACGGCTCCGCGCCGTGCTGTTCGGCGAGCGCCAGGTAGTTGAGGTCAAGGGTATTCTTGGCCAGCCGGTTGCATCCGATATCGCATTCGCCGCAATAGTTACATCCCTGCTGGCTGACGCCGAAGCGATTCGGGAGATCTTTATCGGGATCGCCGAAATCGACGGCGATATTCGGATAGCAGAACTGCGCCGCGCGTCCGAGCCGCTCGGCCGCCTCGCGCATCGCGACGGTCTTCGGCGGCATCCCCAGGTGGTGCGACTCGGTAATCGGCTTGATGTCGAGCATCCAGGCGACCAGGTCATAGTACGGGTCGAGCGCCGCGCGGCTGTATCCGGCCGGCCATCCGGCGGCGAACAGATCGGCCGGCGCGCGCAGATGGACATTGGCGTAGATCAGCGACCCGCCGCCGTAGCCGGCGCCCTGTACGACCATCATTTCGTTGATTGGCTTGACGTCGAACAGACCCTGGCCGATCGGCCACAGCCAGCCGTCGGCCGGATTATTCCAGTTGCGCGGAAAGCTATTCTTCGGATAGCGCCGGCCGCGCTCGAGCACGCCGACCGCGAGGCCCGCCTGGGCAAGGCGGCACGCCGCGACCGCGCCACCGAAGCCGGTGCCGATTACCAATGCGTCGTAACGCGGTTTCATGGACCCCCCCGTTTTGTCCGCGTCGTGTACGGCCGCCAGCACAAGCCGATGCGAGCTGGGCGCGCCGTCCGGCCGATAATCCCATATCCGGTTACCTTAAGTAAGCAAATGCTGCTGGGGACTTCATTGCGTCTTTTGGCGTACTTCGGCTGCAATGGTGGGCGGTCCGCGGCCCACGTCCGCCCGCGGAGGACCTCGGGCCCCGCCGACCGGGTTTTGACGCGGGTACCCGCACTTCGATAATTCTGCTTGAATAACGGTTTCCTTCGGAGGCAAAGTCCCGAATCATGGCCGCGCAAACTCTTTTCGAGAAGATCTGGAACTCCCACGTCGTGCACGAGGCGCCCGGTGAACCGGCCCTGCTGTATGTCGACCTGCACCTGATTCACGAGGTCACCTCGCCGCAGGCCTTCGAGGCCCTGGCCCTCGCCGGGCGCAAGGTCCGCCGTCTCGATCGGACCTTCGCCACGCTCGACCATAACGTGCCGACCACTGACCGGTCGCTGCCGATTACCGACCCCGACTCCAAGGCGCAGATCGAGATGATGCGCAAGAACTGCCGCGATTTCGGGGTAACGCTATTCGACCTCGGCGCGATCGAGCAGGGCATCGTCCACGTGATCGGACCGGAGCTCGGCCTGACCCAGCCCGGACTGGTAATCGTCTGCGGCGACAGCCATACCGCGACCCACGGCGCACTCGGTGCGCTGGCCTTCGGCATCGGCACCAGTGAAGTCGAGCACGTGCTGGCCACGCAATGTCTGTGGCAGGCCAAGCCCGCCTCGATGGAGATCCGGGTGGACGGCAAGCTCAGTAACGGCGTGACGGCCAAGGATCTGATTCTCGGCATCATCGGGCGGATCACCACCGACGGCGGCACCGGCTACGTTATCGAATATCGCGGTACGGCGATCGAGGCGCTCTCGATGGAAGAGCGGATGACGGTCTCGAACATGACGATCGAAGCGGGCGCGCGCGCCGGGATGATCGCGGCGGACCACAAGACCGTCGATTATCTGCGCGGACGGCGCTACGTGCCGGCGGGCGCGGAGTTCGACCGGCTCGCCGCGCGATGGCTCACGTTCCATACCGACGACGGCGCAAAATTCGATCGCAGCCTGACCTTCGACGCGGCGTCTTTCGCGCCGCAAGTTACCTGGGGAACGAATCCCGGGATGGTGACCGAGGTCACCAGCAAGGTGCCCGATCCGGCCGGCTATGCCGACGCGACTTCACGCCGCGCCGCCGAACTGGCGCTCGAATATATGAAGCTCGCGCCGGGCACGCCGATCGCGGACATCCAGATCGATCGGGTCTTTATCGGCTCATGCACCAACGGACGCATCTCGGACCTGCAGGCGGCCGCCGACCTGGTCAAGGGCCGCAAGGTCGCGCCGAGCGTCCATGCGATGGTGGTGCCGGGGTCGCAACTGGTCAAAATCGAAGCTGAGCAGCGCGGCCTCGACCGCATCTTCAAGGAGGCCGGCTTCGAATGGCGGGAGGCGGGATGCAGCATGTGCCTGGGCATGAACCCCGACATCCTGAAGCCCGGCGAGCGCTGCGCGAGCACCTCAAACCGCAACTTCGAGGGGCGCCAGGGCAAGGGCGGCCTGACCCATCTGGTGAGTCCGATCATGGCGGCGGCGGCGGCGCTGGCCGGCCATTTTGTCGACGTCCGCGAATGGGTCAGGCGCTAGCGGCGCATAAGCATACAGGAGTAATTCGCGATGGAAGCGTTCAAGAATTTTACCGGGCTGGTGGCGCCGCTCGATCGTCCCAACGTCGATACCGATCAGATCATCCCCAAGCAGTTTCTCAAGTCGGTGGTGCGCAGCGGCCTGGCCAAAGGGCTGTTCTTCGATTGGCGCAATCAGCCCGACAGCCAGTTCGTGCTGAGCCAGCCGCGCTTCGAGAAGGCGAATATCCTGGTGGCGCGCGCCAACTTCGGATGCGGCAGCTCGCGCGAGCATGCGGTGTGGGCGCTGGCCGATTTCGGCTTCAAGGTGGTGATCGCGCCGTCGTTCGCCGATATCTTCAAGAACAATTGCCTCAAGAACGGCATCCTGACGATCGTCCTCAAACCGGAGGAGGTCGATGCGATCTTCGCCGCGATCAAGGCTCACGAGGGCTATCGCCTCACGATCGATCTGGCGGCGCAAAAGGTCAGCGACGAGTTGGGCTGGTCGGCCACCTTCCCGATCGACCCGTTCCCCAAGCGATGCCTGCTCGAGGGGCTCGACGATATCGCGCTCACGCTGATCCACGAGCGGCTGATCCAGGGCCATGAGGCCGCCCATCCGGTGACCTACAAATTGTGACCGCGCCGCGCACGGCGGAGGCCGCATCCGGCAGCGGCCTGAATTCGCCCCAGGGCGCCGCGATCGCGCTGACCGCCGGGGCTGATCACGTGCCGATGCGGCTGGATCAGTTCGTCGCCGCCGCGCTCGCGCCGGAGTATTCGCGGGCCCAGGCCGCGCGCATGATCAAGGCGGGCCGCGTGACGATTAATGGTGCGGCGGCGCGCGCCGCCGCGACCGTGCGCCGCGGCGATCGCATCGTGATCGCGCCCGCATCGGCGCCGCCCGCAAGTATGCCGCGCGCGGCCGCGCCGGCCATCGAGGTACTCTTCGCCGACGCCGAAATAATCGTGGTCAACAAGCCGCACGGGATGGCGGTGCATCCGTCGGCCGGGCATCCCGACGCGACGGTGGTCGACGCGCTGCTCGCGCGCTTTCCCGAACTGGCCGCGATGGCCGAGCCGGACGGCGTGATGCGCCCGGGCATCGTGCATCGGCTCGACCTCGAGACCTCGGGCGTGATGGTGGTCGCGCGCACGCCGTTCGCGCGCACCGCGCTGGGGCGCCAGTTCAAGGATCGCACGGTGCGCAAGACCTATATCGCGATCGTGCGCGGACGCCTCGCGCGCGATCGCGTGACAATTGCAAAACCGATCGGCCGCCATCCGACCGAGCGCAAGCGTATGTCGACGCGATCGCGCACGCCGCGCGACGCGGTCAGCCACGTCACCGTGATCGATCGCATCGCGGCGGCGGCGGCGCCCGCGACGCTGGTGCGCGTGCGGCCCGAGACCGGGCGAACGCATCAGATTCGCGTCCATCTCGCGTCGATCGGCCATCCGTGTCTGGGCGATTCGCTTTACGGCGGCAAGGGCGCGACGGCCGACGCGGCCGCGGCGAGTGAGTTCGGCCGCCAGGCGCTGCATGCGCTGGCGCTCGCGCTAACGCATCCGCGGAGCCTCGAGCGGCGCGAGTTCGTCGCGCCGCCGCCGGCCGATTTCGGCGCCTACCTGGGTGCGCGCGGCGTCGCCTGTGACGCGGCGGCGATCCGCCGCTGGATCGATCTCGCGTGACGCGACGCCTTACGGCGCCATTCAGCCACCTACAACGATCCCGCGATCCCGCGCGAGCCGTATGGCAGTGTCCTAAACGGGAGAATAACCTGATTGATGATTCAAATGTGACAGGCGCGGTTCGAATCTGACCGGCAGGATGAATCATTTCACCCTAACGCATTGAGGTAAGTCTCGGCATTGTTGGCTCTCATGTGCGCGATGGCTAAAATTCAAGGACGGGATGTGCCAATACGCGAAGCTTGTCACGCATAGCGGATGGCTGGTATATCCCGGAATGTCAATGTCGCTCAATAATTTCAGCCCAACTTACAGTTCTTGCGGATTTCAAGTGTCCGAGCCTACCGACGATCCGGCGACGGTTCGGAATCAACTTAATTATCTGCATTCAGCCTATCCCGGCCAATTCTTCATAATCGAAGACAGCGGAACAGATGATTCAAAAGTCGTAGTTTCGTGGATTCCTGATTGGGTTACCCCCATGTGGATTGGAAGCCTTTTTGGCCAAGCCATTTGCGCGAGCATCAGTTCGTCGTGGCCTGGATCGCCGCCCACACTTGCGTGGCCGATTAAATAAAAAGAATGGCCGATTCGGTCGATAAGAAGCCCGACGAGATAAACAACCCTAGCGTCGGGACCACTACCGGCGTTCCAAATTCCTCCCCAGGGGGGTGGCTTGCCCGTGCCGCCGATGGGGATACCACCGATGGGACCCGGCGGTATTCCGCAAGTTATGGCGCTTCAACTCGGCATTGGAATGCAGCAGCAGAATCCCGAGGTCATGCGTCATATGACAGAGTTTCTCGCGCATGATAGCGATAATCGTCTGAAAGGGTTGGAGTCGTCGGGATCGCGTAATCATCAATTTCGAATGACCGCATTGTGCGTCGGTAGCGGACTTTTCATATTGGTCGTTGTCGCTCCCTTAATTGTGCAGCTTTTTCGTGGTGATATGGTGTTTGTTGATAAAGTGCTAACGGATTATCTCCCAGTAATAGGCGCGATTATTCTGGCGTTATTCGCTGGGCCAAAATTTTCGGAATTTTTCAGGGGATAACTCGCCGCGAATTTCAGGCCGGAGTGCTCGCTTCGTCATTGTCGATTAGCTTCCGATAGATTACGAGTCGTACTCTAGGACATTCATCACCTCAGATAATCGCTACGGCGACGGCGCTAATTATCATCGAGCCACGGCGGGCGGGCGCGGCCGGGGGGTTCGCGAGCCGTTGACACGCTTGGGCGCGTTAGTTAACCTCATCCTAAGCTCTCGCACCAAGTGCGCCGAAGCAGTTTGAGTTCCAGAGTCCGCCCGTCTCCTGACGCCGTCCGGTTGTGAAATTGCAGGGCGTCATCTTTTATACCCCGACCGGCTACGCATGCAGGGAAACCTGGAGACGGGTACCGCAGGCTAATCGACCGATCGCAGCGCCGGTAAATCGCGGCGCATTAAAATCATCAGGCAGCGCCATACGCTGAATCACGAAATGCAAGATTGCGGGGAGAGTTAAGGATGCGGGGAGGTAATATGCCCAAGGGTCGCGGAGCAACCAGGAACGACGCGCAAGATCAGACCGACGAGGCGCCGTCCGCGCCGTCGGCCATCATCCGGCCGCGCCATCCGGCGCCCCATCACGCCACACAGCATCCCGCTCCGCCGCCGGTCGCGCCGGTCGCGCCGGTCGCCGAGCCGCCGGTCACCGGCACGCCGCGGCCGGGACCGTTCGTGCCCAACCGCAATATCGTCGTGCCGGTGATCAGCGAGACCGGCGCGCTCAATCTCAAGGCGCTCAAAGGCGCCAAGATCACCGAACTGGCGCAGGTCGCCCGCGATTACAATATCGAGGGCGCCACCAACATGCGCAAGCAGGAGATGATCTTCGCCATCCTGCAGGCCCAGGCGGCGCGCAACGGATCGATCCTGGGCGAGGGCGTGCTCGAGATTCTGCCCGACGGCTTCGGCTTCCTGCGCGCGCCCGACTACAACTATCTGCCGGGTCCCGACGACATCTATATTTCGCCGAGCCAGATTCGCAAGTTCAACCTGCGCACCGGCGATATCGTCTCGGGCCTGATTCGCCCGCCCAAAGAGGGCGAGCGCTACTTCGCGCTGCTCAAGGTCGAATCGATCAACTACGAGGAGCCCGAAAAGGCCCGCGACAAGATCCTCTTCGACAACCTGACGCCGCTCTATCCCGAGGAACGGCTCAAGCTCGAATACGACCATGAAGATTACACGACGCGGATCATCGATTTGATCGCGCCGATCGGCAAGGGCCAACGCGGACTGATCGTGGCCGCGCCGTTCACCGGCAAGACCATGATGATGCAGGCGATCGCCAAAGCGATCGCGCGCAACCATCCCGAGGTCATCCTGATCGTCCTGCTGGTCGATGAACGGCCCGAGGAAGTCACCGACATGCTGCGCTCGGTGCAGGGCGAGGTGGTCAGCTCGACCTTCGACGAGCCGGCGACGCGCCACGTGCAGGTCGCCGAGATGGTCATCGAGAAGGCGCGCCGCCTGGTCGAGCACGGCCGCGACGTGGTCATCCTGCTGGATTCGATCACGCGCCTGGCGCGGGCCTATAACACGGTGGTGCCGCCGTCGGGCAAGATCCTCTCGGGCGGCGTCGATTCCAACGCGCTGCACAAGCCCAAGAAATTCTTTGGCGCCGCGCGCAATACCGAAGACGGCGGCAGCCTGACGATTATCGCCACCGCGCTGGTCGACACCGGCAGCCGGATGGACGAAGTCATCTTCGAGGAGTTCAAGGGTACCGGCAATCAGCAGATTGCGCTCGACCGCCGCCTGCTCGAAAAACGTATCTTCCCGACTATCGATATCCAGCGCTCATCGACCCGCAAGGAAGAGCTCCTGCTGCCGCGCAGCACGCTCAACCGGGTCTGGATCCTGCGCAAGCTGCTCTCGCAGCTCAACGCGGTCGAGTCGATGGAGTTTCTACTCGACAAGATGCAGGGGACCAAGACCAACGAGGAATTCCTCGAATCCATGAACGTCTGACGGGGGGCGGAGCGCCAAACCCACAAATGGGTTACGCGGACGCCTGGCGGGATCTTCGTCACCGTTGGCGCTTCTTTTTGCTTCTATTTTGGGGCTGGGCACCGGGTACCGCACTAATTGGCGTTGCGTTGGACAGAATATCATTCGGACTTGCGGATCGCTGGATTTTTTGGATAGCGGCCCCGGGGATGGTCGCCTCGATCGCGGCGAGTTTCTATCTAATGGCGTTTCGCTGTCCTCGATGCGGGAAGTTTTATTTTTATGCGTGGGTTTGGAATATTTACCGACGAAAGTGCGCCAATTGCGCCCTGGAACGACCAAGTCGAAAGGAACAAGCTTTAAGTTGACTCGCTAGCCATGCGCTGGAGATCGGCCGGCGCAAAGGCTATGCTTAGCGGTTAGCGCCGAGAAATAGCAAAGAGGGACAAGAGAATTTCTATGACCGAAATCAGCATGAAGCAGCTGCTCGAGGCCGGCGTCCACTTCGGCCATCAGACCAGCCGCTGGAATCCGAAGATGAAACCGTACATCTTCGGCGCCCGCAACGGCATCTACATCATCGACCTGCAGCAGACGGTCAAGATGTTCCGCTCGACCTTCGACTTCGTCCGCGATCTGGCGACCCAGGGCGGCACGATCCTGTTCGTCGGGACCAAGAAGCAGGCCCAGGATATCGTGCGCGAAGAGGCCGATCGCTGTGGCATGTTCTACGTCAACAATCGCTGGCTCGGCGGCATGCTGACGAATTTTCAGACCATCCGCGCGTCGATCGACAAGCTCAAGAAGCTGGAAGATCTGATGGCCGATCCCGAGATGATCCAGGCGCTCAGCAAAAAAGAGATGAGCGACAACGCCAAGCATCACGCCAAGCTGATGGCGACGCTGGCGGGGATCAAGAACATGCGCAAGCTGCCCGACGCGCTGTGGGTGATCGATACCAAGAAGGAAGAGATCGCGGTGGCCGAAGCCAACCGGCTGGGGATTCCGGTGGTCGCCGTCATCGACACCAACTGCGACCCCGATCAGATTGCCTACCGCATCCCGGGCAACGACGACGCGATCCGCGCGATCAAGCTGTTCACCGCCGCCGTGGCCGACGCCGTGATCGACGGCAAGCGTATCGCCGAAGAGCGCGCCAAGGGCCTGCAGGATGACATGGGCGCCCCGGACGAACCGGAAGCGGCGCCAGAACCGCCGGCCGCGCAGCTTTAGGCCGCGCGGCCGAAGATTCTTCCTGGCAAGCTAAGCTATTCACCGCATAGACGGTGCGGCGGGACAAATCTGCCCGCCCGCACCTTTACCGGTTTCGGCCGGCGACATACGCTCGGAAATACCAATGGACGTAAACGCGAATCTGGTCAGGGAACTGCGCGACAAAACCGGCGCCGGCGTGATGGACTGCAAGAAGGCGCTGGCCGAGAGCAAGGGCAGCCTCGAAGATGCCGTCGTCTGGCTGCGCGAAAAAGGCATCGCGGCGGCCGCCAAGCGCGCCGGCCGCGTCGCCTCCGAGGGCACGGTGGGAACCTATATCCATGCCGGCGGCAAGCTCGGCGTGCTGGTCGAGATCAACTGCGAGAGCGACTTCGTCGCCAAGACCGCCGAATTCCAGACGCTGGTGAAAGATGTCGCGATGCAGATTGCGGCGGCCAATCCGCGCAGCGTGCGCCGCGAGGAACTGCCCGCGGAGGTGATCGAGCAGGAGCGCCAGATTTACGCCTCGCAGGCGGTCGGCAAGCCCGAGGCCGTGATCGGCAAGATTGTCGAGGGCAAACTCGAAAAATTCTTCGCCGAATTCTGTCTCTACGAGCAGGCCTGGGTGCGCGACCCGAACCGCCGTATCAAGGATCTGGTCGGGGAACTGAGTGGCAAGCTCGGCGAGAAGATCGAAGTGCGCCGCTTCGTGCGCTTTCAGTTGGGCGAGAACCTTGAGTCCAGGGGCGCGGCGTCCGCCGCCGAATAGCCGGGGGCCGCGCGCGATCGGCGGTGGCGCGCACCGACTGCGCGAAATCAAGTCGACGCGGCAAGGGGGGCATTGCTTGAGATGGCCGAAGCGGACACGGTTAACGAATCCAAACCACGCTTTCATCGCGTTCTGCTTAAGCTCTCGGGTGAGGCGTTGGCGCCCAGCCAGGGCAGCGGTATCGATCCCGACGCGCTCGGCCTGATCGCCCAGGAAGTCAAGGAAGTTGCCGCGCTTGGCCTCGAGCTCGCACTGGTGATCGGCGCCGGCAATATCCTGCGCGGCAGCGAGTACGAGGCGCGCGGGATGGATCGCTCGACCGCCGATCAGATGGGCATGCTGGCGACCGTCATCAACGCGCTCGCGCTGCAAAACGCGCTCGAGCAACTGGGCGTGCGCACCCGCGTCCTCTCGGCCATCGCGATGCATTCGATGTGCGAGCCGTACATCCTGCGCCGCGCAATCCGCCATCTGGAAAAGGGCCGCGTGGTGATCTTCGCCGCCGGCACCGGCAATCCCTACTTCACCACCGACACCGCCGCCAGCCTGCGCGCGATGGAGATCGGCGCCGAGGTCATCCTCAAGGCCAGCCATACGGTCGACGGAGTCTACGATCGCGACCCGATCCGCGAGCCCAATGCGCGGCGCTTCGACCGCCTGACCTATATCGAGGTGCTGCAAAAAAACCTCAAGGTGATGGACTCGACCGCGATCTCGATGTGCATGGATAATGATCTACCGATCATTGTCTTTAATTTGCGCAAGCCGGGGAATATAAAAAGAGCGGTGATGGGCGAGGCGATCGGAACCAAGGTGGAGAGCGGCCGCTAAACCGGACCGCACGCAAACCGATGAACGAGGAACTCGAACTCGCGCAGATGGAGATGGAGGAGGCGGTCAACGCTTTCCGCAACGAGGTCAATCGCGTGCGCACCGGCCGCGCCTCAACCGCACTGCTCGAAAATCTGTTCGTCAATTACTACGGCGCGCGCACGCCGCTGCGCCAGCTCGCCGGCCTGGCGGCACCCGAGGCGCGGCTGCTGGTGATCACGCCGTACGACAAGGGCGCGATGGCGGAAATCGAAAAGGCCATCCAGACTTCCGACCTCGGGCTCAATCCGATGAACGACGGCAAGCTCATCCGGATACCGATCCCCGAGCTCAACGAGGAGCGGCGCAAAGACCTGGTGCGCCACGTGCGCAAGACCGCCGAGGAATTCCGCGTCGGCATCCGCAACCATCGCCGCGACGCCAACGACAAGCTCAAGGCCCTGCACAAGGACAAGCAGATCGGCGACGACGATCTGCGCTCCGGCGAGGCCCGCGTGCAGCAGCTGACCACCGACTACATCGAGAAGCTCGACAAAGTCCTGGCCGCCAAAGAAGCCGAGATAATGGAGGTCTGATCGGCTGCGCCCAGCGGGCGCCGATCAACTTATCAGCCTGTGGCCTCATCGCTACCCCTCGACGAATTTCCCAATCTCTCGCTCGATCCGGCCCGCCTGCCGCGGCACATCGCAATCGTGATGGACGGCAACGGCCGCTGGGCGCAGCGCCGCGGACTGGCGCGCTGCGAGGGCCATCGCCGCGGCAAGGATTCGGTGCGCGCGGTGGTCGAGGCGGCCCGCGCGCTGGGCATCCCGTTTCTCACGCTGTACGCGTTTTCGAGCGAGAACTGGCAGCGGCCCGGCACCGAGGTGCGCTTCCTGATGCAACTGCTCCATCGCTACCTGGTGACCGAGGCCAAGCGCCTGATGAAGCGCGGTATCCGGGTGATCGCGCTGGGCGACCTGGCGCGGCTGCCGGCGACGGTGCGGCGCGCGCTGCAGCAGACGGTCGAGCTGACGGCGAGCAATAAATCGATGACCACGGCGCTCGCGCTCTCCTATGGTGGACGGCAGGATATCGTCGAGGCTACCCGGCGCATCGCGACGGCGGTCGCCGCGGGCCAGCTCGACCCGGCCGCGATCGACGAAGCGACCGTCGCGCGTGAACTCAGCACGGCCGCGATGCCCGATCCCGACCTGCTCATCCGCACCTCGGGCGAGATTCGCGTCTCGAATTTTTTTCTCTACCAGCTCGCCTACACGGAACTCTATTTCACCGAGACCCTGTGGCCGGACTTCCGCGAACGCGACCTGCTGGGAGCGATCGCCGCGTATCAGGCGCGCGAGCGGCGCTTCGGCGCCGTCGACGGCGCGCCGTCCGACCGCCTGCGTGCTGCGAACTAGGCTGCTGACGGCGATCGTCGTTCTGCCGGCGACGATCGCGATCGTGCTGTGGGCATCCGCGCCCGCCTTCACCGTATTTATCGCGATTCTCACCGCATGGGGCCTGTACGAAATCATCTCGATAACGCATGCCGACGCGGTTGAAGCTCTGGCGATCGCCCTGATTGGCGCCGGCTTTGCCGCGGCACCGATGGTCGCCGGTCGTGGCGGCGTTGGTTGGCTGCCGCCAGCCAGCGCGGCGCTGGCCGGTCTCGTGATGCTCGAACTGATTGTGCGCGTGGCGCGCAAGGGCGCCGATCGCGTGGCGCGCAATCGATGGTTCCTGTTCAGCGGCGCACTCTGGGTCGGCGCGCTCTTTCCGTATTTCGCGATGCTGCGTAATCGGCCCGGCGGTGTCCCGATCATCATCCTGATGCTGCTGCTGGTGGTGGCGAGCGACAGCGGCGCCTACTTCGCCGGACGCAGCCTCGGCCGCGTCAAGCTGATGCCGCGGGTGAGCCCGAACAAGACGGTCGAAGGGGCGATCGGCGGGCTGGCGGCATGCGTGGTCGGCGGACTGATCATGCGGCCCTGGCTGGCGCCAGCCTGGAGCTGGCCTGCGACAGTGATGATCGCAGTCGGGGTGGGCGTGCTGGCGCAGTTCGGCGATCTCGCCGGGTCGGCTTTCAAGCGGGTCGCCGGAGTCAAGGATTCGGGATGGATTTTTCCCGGCCACGGCGGTCTGCTCGACCGCACGTGCAGCCTAGTCTTTGCGGCGGCATTCACCTACTATTACTCACACTGACGAAGCCACTCGTCGCCTGGTCTGCCCCTCTTATGATCCTATCCATCGTCTCAGCCGTCGTCATTTTTGCCATTCTGATCGTCGTTCACGAGGCCGGCCACTTCTTCGTCGCCAAGCGGATGGGTGTGCGGGTGATCCGGTTTTCGATCGGCTATCCGCCGCGCGTCTGGGGCTTTAGGCGCGGTGAAACCGACTACTCGTTCGGCGCGACGCCGCTCGGCGGCTACGTCCGGATGCTTGGCGACGAAATCGCCGAGGAGCCGAGCGCGGCGACTCTCGAGGGGTACATCAAGGAACTGGAACTCGACCTGCTCGACGGCGCGCGCCACACCGGATGGCTCGCGGCCAGCGGCAAGCAGGGCGAGGAGGCGATCAAAGCGATCGCCGACGAACTGGTGCCGGCCGGTGCCGATCGCGTTGCGCCCGAGCGCGCACAGGCCGTGCTGGGCCACGCGGCCAACGCGGAGCAGGCGCTGCTGGTGCGCGAAATTACCCAGGCGGGCGGCGTCAAGCTGGCGCGCGAACAACTGTGCGCCGGGCGCCCATCGGCGTTTATCGAAGGCTTCAACGCGCGCGCATTCCCCAGCCAGCCGCTGCGCCGGCGCATCGCGATCGTCCTCGCCGGACCGGCCGCCAATATCCTGTTCGCGCCCCTGCTGATGACCGCCGTGATGGTCATCGGCATGCCGATGACCTTGCCGGTGCTCGGCACAATTCGCCCGAACCTGCCGGCCGCAATCGCTGGCCTCAAGACTGGCGACCGGGTGGTCGCCGTCAACGGTAAAGCGATCAATAGTTGGGACGACCTGTCGGTGGGCGTTCGCGGCAGCGACGGCAAGCCGCTCGAACTCGCAATTCAGCGCCCGGCCGGCGCCGCTGTCCAATCGCTGACCATCGCGATCCAGCCGAAACTGGAAAGCGAGCCCATGATGGACGGCACCAAGTCGAACATCTGGATAATCGGCGTGGAGCCCCGCGGTGACGAAATCACCCGTCACGAAAGGCCGATCAGGGCGGTCGGACAAGCCTTCGTGCAGACCTGGAATCTGGCCGAATCCCTGGTCGTCGGCATCGCCCGCATCTTCGATGGCACCACTCCCGCTCGCAAGGCGCTCGGCGGTCCGATTATGATCGCCCAGATGGCCGGCCGTGAAGCGCGCCAGGGCTTTGCCAACGTGGCACTGTTCATGGTGATGCTGAGCCTCGAACTCGGCATCATCAACCTGTTCCCGGTCCCGCTGCTCGACGGCGGCCATCTGCTGTTTTTCGTCATCGAAGGGATACGTGGCAAACCGCTCAAATTACGTCATCGCGAAATCGCCATGGAGGTCGGGCTATTCCTGCTGGTAATTCTGATGGCGTTCGTCATTCTCAATGACATATCGCGTCTTATCGGCTGAGCCGCTGCTCGCCGCTGGCAAGGGCGCTGGAGCGGTGCTGGGACTCGAGACTGGAACCGGTATCGCGAGTCTCGGTCTGGTCGCGCAGGGCCGGATTGTGGTGTCGCTCGCGCGCCCGGCGCCCTCGCACGGCGCCGATCTGCCCGCATTGGTCGCCGAACTGCTGGGCCTGGCGGGACTCGAATTCAGGGAGTTGTCGGCAGTTGCCGTCGGTATAGGTCCGGGTTCGTTTACGGGGCTTCGAATCGGTCTTAGTTACGCAAAAGGCATCACGATGGGCTCAGGCATCGCGATTGTCGGTGTGCCGTCACTTGACGCGATGGCGCTCTGCGCGCAGGCTTCCGCTGCTCCTCGGCCGGGCTTGAATATCTGTCCGATAATCGACGCCCGCAAGGGTGAAGCCTACGCTTCTCTTTACCGGGTCGTGGGCGATGCGCTAGAGAATGAAGTGGGAAGTTTGGTAGTCCCGCTAAATGACTTCGCCGCTCGCATTACCGGTGATGTTGCATTCATCGGAGAATCCAAAGCCGAAGAGGCCTGTGCAATCGCCAATGCTAATGGCGGGCGAGCGACGCATGCGGGAGCGACCGAATTGCGGCATCAAGGGAGCTTCGTGGCCGCGTTGGGCGCGCAGCGGATTGCACAGCGTAACGTGGATCAGGCCGCCACGCTGGAGCCGCTTTATGTCCGCGCGCCGGAGGCTTCCCTCAAATCCACCGCCGTGAACCCGAAAGAAGGCACGCACCATGGAACACCGTGAGGAAGAGCTGATTCAGCAGCATGCCGTTCATGACGACCAACTGCGCGAGCTCTACAGGGAACACCTCGAACTCAAACATCAACTGGAAGCGCTGCGCAATCGGCACTACCTAACCGCCGAAGAAGAACTGGAAGCAAAAAGAATACAAAAGCTGAAACTGGCCTCGAAAGATCGTATGATGGAGCTGCTCAACCGCCATCAGCACGAAGGGGCGCGCTAGCCGCGGACCTGCGAGGCCGGCAGTGGTTTTCCATCCGAAATGCCAAGTCATACGATATCGGTTCTGGTCGAAAACGAATTCGGCGTGCTCGCGCGGGTAGCCGGCCTCTTCTCGAGCCGCGGCTTTAACATTGAATCGCTGACCGTCAACGAGGATCCGCTCGATCCGACCGTCTCGCGCATGGTGCTGGTCACCTCGGGCGACGACCAGATCCTTGAGCAGATCAACAAGCAACTGAACAAGCTTGTCTCGGTCATCAAGATTACCGACTTCAAGGACGTCGAGATCGTCGATCGCGAACTGATCATGGTCAAGGTCGCGATCGACGAGCGCACGCGCTCCGAGCTCGATTCGATCGTGCAGGCCTTTCGGGCCCACGTAGTCGATATCGGGCCGCGTTCGGTGACCGTCGAAATCACCGGCGATAATGACAAGATCAAGGCGTTTATCGCGCTGGTGCGTCCGCTCGGCATCAAGGAGATCGTGCGCACGGGCAAGATTGCACTGGCCCGTTCGGTCCAGGTCGAAGCGAACAATCATCGCCACGCCAGAGAATAAATTTCCCGGGAGAACACCAACATGAAAGTCTATTACGATCGCGACGCGGATCTGAGCGCGCTGCGCCCCAAAAAAATCGCCATCCTCGGCTTCGGCAGCCAGGGTCACGCCCATGCGCTTAACCTGCGCGACAGCGGCATGGACGTGCGCGTCGGCCTGCGCAAGGACAGCCCCTCATGGGACAAGGCGGCCAAGCAGGGGCTGCGGGTGCTCGATACCGCGGCGGCCGCGGCCGAAGCCGACATCATCATGGTGCTGGTGCCCGACGAAATGGGCGGCGATATCTACAAGAGCGAGATCGCGCCGCATCTGACCAAGGGCAAGTATCTCGCCTTTGGCCACGGCTTCAATATCCATTTCAAGTTCATCGAGCCGCCCAAGGACGTCAACGTCTTCATGATCGCGCCCAAGGGGCCCGGCCATCTCGTGCGCTCGGAGTTCGTCAAGGGACGCGGCGTGCCGTGCCTGCTTGCGATTGAGCAGAATCCGTCGGGTGACACGGAAAAGATCGGCCTCGCCTACGGATGCGCGATCGGCGGCGGACGCGCCGCGATCATCGAGACCTCATTCCGCGAGGAGACCGAGACCGATCTGTTCGGCGAACAATCGGTGCTCTGCGGCGGCCTGACGGAACTGATCCGCGCCGGCTTCGAGACTCTGGTCGAGGCCGGGTACGCGCCCGAGATGGCCTATTTCGAGTGCGTTCACGAGGTCAAGCTGATCGTCGATCTGATTTACGAGGGCGGCGTCGCCAACATGCGCTATTCGATCAGCAACACGGCCGAGTACGGCGACATGACGCGCGGCAAGCGGGTGGTCGGCGAAGGCACGCGCGCGGCGATGAAACAGATTCTCGCCGACATCCAGTCGGGCAAATTCGCCAACGAATGGATTGACGAGTATCGCGCCGGCCTGCCCAATTTCCGCGAACTGCGCAAAACCGCCGAGAAGCATCCGACCGAAGAGGTCGGCCGCCAGTTGCGCTCGTTCATGCCATGGCTGGGCAGCGATCGGCTGGTCGATCGCAGCCGGAACTAGCAGCCGTTGCCCGACTCGAGCGATAGTTTTCGCCCCGACCCAGCCGACGGTCTGGCCGCACGCGGGGCCGCGCTGTGCGGTATCGCCGTCGAAGGCGTGCCCTATGCGTTCGGCACCGCGCTGGCCGGCCTGATTCTCCTGGGCTTCGACCTGCCGATCCTCGCGGTCCTGGTCCTGATACTGGCGGTTGCGGTCGGCAGCTTTTTTCGCGACCCCGAGCGCGCGCCATCGAGTCCTGAAGACGCGATTATCTCGGCCGCCGACGGCAAGGTCACCGATATCGGCGAGATGGCGCTGCCCGACGGGCAAAGCGAAGAGCGCTTTCGGCGCGTGTCGGTCTTCATGTCGCCGCTCAACGTCCACGTCAATCGCGCGCCAACCGCCGGCGCGATCATCAAGGTGAAACATACCCCAGGTGAATTTCGCGCCGCGTACAGCGACGCCGCGAGCGAGCACAACGAACGCAACCTGGTGCTGATCGCGGATCGCGCCGGACGCCATCACGCGATCATGCAGGTGGCCGGCTACCTCGCGCGGCGCATCGTATGCAAGGTGCAGCCGCAAGATACGGTCGCGCGCGGCCAGCGCGTCGGGCTCATCATGTTCGGCAGCCGGGTCGATCACTTCATCCCGCTGGATTATCGCGTCGCCGTGCGCGTGGGCGATCGGGTGCGCGCCGGCGAGAGCGTTATCGGAGAACCCCAACGATGAACAGCAACCAACCGCGCCGCAATCTCGAGCGGCGCGCACGCCTGCGCCTAATCTCGGGCCGGCTCAAGGAGCGGCGCGCCAAGGTCGTCGAGCCGCTCCGGCGCGGGGTCTTCGTGGTCCCCGCGACCATCACCTCGCTTGGCCTGCTGGCCGGCTTCTACTCGCTCATCTCGTCGCTCAACGAGCATTTCGAGCTGGCCGCCGTAATGATCTCGGTGGCGTTTATCTGCGACGGCCTCGACGGCCGCGTCGCGCGCATGTCGCGCAGCACCAGCCAGTTCGGCGTCGAGTACGACAGCCTCTCCGACGTGGTGGCCTTTGGCGTGGCGCCGGCCGCCCTGATGTACTCATGGGCGCTGAAACCGCTCGGCCCGATCGCGATCATGATCAGCGGACTTTACGTCGTATGCGCGGCGCTACGGCTGGCGCGCTTCAACGTGCAGACCGGTTCGAGCGACAAGCGCCGCTTTACCGGACTGCCGGTGCCGGGCGCGGCGATGCTGATGGCCGGATCCGCGCTCGCCTACAGCTATTTCGAACTCAATTCGCCGCACCTCCTGTGCACCCTGATGGCGCCGGTGACGCTTGCGCTGGCCGGCCTGATGGTCTCGCGGGTGCCCTATCCAAGCTTCAAGACGATCGACGTGCGCAAGCGCGCGCAGGTTGAAATGATGGCCGGGGTGGTGATCGTCGCCGCGATGCTCTTTGCGATGCCGCAGTTCACGATGTTCATGCTGGCGCTCGCCTACGTCTCGTCGGGGCCGGTACTGATGGTGCGCGGCGAGCGCATGAAGAAGCTCCCGTTTCTGCATCGGGTCGAGCCGGAACCTTCGGCGGCGGCCACCGCACCGGCGAGCGACGCGCCTGACGCGCCATCGGTCACCACTTCGCAGGGCCCGGCGGGCGACGCTTGACGGGCGGCTAACCGCACGCCTAGAATGACTTCCGTCATGCGTATGAACCTGCATCTCGAACTGCTGCTTAGCCTGGCCCTAATTGGGGCCCACGCCGCGGGCGTCGAGGTACAGGCCTGATAGAAGGCTTGAAACACTGAGACCAACGCCCCGGGTGAGCCGACGAATCACCCGGGGTTTTTTTTGCCCGTCGCGCGGTTCGCCGGCCCAGCCCTCTGGGGCTTTAACGAGGGAGAGATTCGATGGCCACGAGCAACACCGATCAGTTCGCCGACGATTACGTGCGGATCTTCGACACCACGCTGCGCGACGGCGAGCAATCGCCCGGCTGCACGATGAACGTTGAAGAGAAGGTCGCGATCGCGCGCCAGCTCGATCGGCTCAACGTCGATATCATCGAGGCGGGCTTCGCGGCCTCCTCCCCGGGCGATTTCGAATCGGTGCGCCGGGTGGCCGAGGCGGTCACCAATCCGACTGTGCTGAGCCTCTCGCGCACCCGCGACGAGGACGTCGACGCGGCGCTCAAGGCGATCGACGGCGCGCGCAAGCCCGGCATCCACATCTTCATCGCGACCTCCGACATCCATCTCAAGTACAAGCTCAACATGAC
>DATLRA010000058.1:0-10809 GCA_035534935.1 Binataceae bacterium (SeqCode) | reverse complement strand
GACATAAAGACGAAGCTCTCCCTTGCGTTTGCATGTAGATGACCTGGGACGCGCTACGGCTTTAAGCATCGCTCATGCCATGACGACAAGGCCAAATTCGCCTTATTTCGTTGACGATTATTTTTGCGATGAGGCGGCGGTGCCCCAGTTGGACGGGACCAGCGTGGATTTTACGAGTATCGCGTGCGACAGGTGGGACATCCACTCCACAGATCCACTATGCAGATCGCACGTGAACACTGAAAAAGTTGACGGGTGCCGGAAAATATTGCGCCTGCCGCGGGTATGGGTGGGGTCCTCGACTGGACGGCGCGGAGCCGTGGGCAGATCTCGCCGATCGGTTCGTCGAATCGGTCGATTAATCGATCAGATAGTAGTCGACGGTCGAGACCAGGCGGACTTTCTTGTCGATCGAACTCTGGTCGTCGCCATTGGTATTGTCGCCCGAGGCGTCGCGCCCGGTAATCTGGAAGACGCCCTGATTGGCCCTCCGGATCGGGCCCAGCCGGCTATGGGAGTCGGCGGCGAATTGCGTGGCAACGCCGCGTGCGCTGAGGGTTGCCGCGGCGAGCATCGCGGGCCGGATAACGTTGAGCCGGGTGAAAACATATTGCGGCGCCTGCGGATAGTTCTCGCCCAGCGCGACGCCTTGCTTGATCAGGTCGCCGGTATCCTGGCTCGCCTGGCTTACCCGGTCGACCTTGATCGAGCGGATTTGCAGGCCACCCTTGACCACGTAGCGCTGGTCGGCATCGGGGCGGCTGTTCTGCGCGGCATTGGCGTAGGTGTCGGTCACGGTGGTCGGCTGCACCGCGATCTCGCCGGGCGCGAAGCCGTGCGCCTGGGCGAAGGCGATTACCGTCTTTTGATCCTGGATCAGCTTGTCATTGGCCGCATTCAGATCGGCGCCCGCCGCGGTGTAGCTGATCGACCAGAGCGCGAGGTCGGCCCTGACGTTACGCTCGACCAGCCCCTTCACCGTCACGTAGCGCTCGGCGCGTGCCCGGTAGAACCCATTGCCGACGAACCATCCGCCGGCCGCCAGACCGATCCCCAGCACCAGCGCGCTGCTCCACGGAAGCGATCGATTTTCCATTGGCGGGCGGCGCGCTGAATTAGCTGTTGGTGCCGGTTTCGGCGGCGAGCAACACGTGAATCGTGACCAGCTTGCGCACCAGATACGATCGCTTGCCCTTGGGCGTCAGCACCTCGAGCTCGTCGTCACAGGCCTTGCCGATTAGCGCGCGGCCGAGCGGCGACGACAGCGAGATCCGGTTCTGCGCGCCGTCGACCTCCTCGGGCACAACGATTTCGTACTCGGTGCGCACGCCTTCGTCGAGGTCTTCGAGCTCCACGCGGCTGCCCAGGCCGACCGTGTCGCGCGGAATCGAGTCCAGATTGATCATCGCGAGTTCGGCCACGCGGGCCTCGAAGTTATTCAGGCGCGCGCGCAGAAACTCCTGGCGCTGCTTGGCCATCGCCCATTCGGCGTTCTCCGACAAATCGCCATGGGCGCGCGCACGCTCGAGCTCCTTGGGCAGTTCGACGTTGAGCTCGCGCTTGAGCGTTTCCATCTCTTTGCGCAGCCGTTTGACTACGGGTAACTCAGCCATCGGTCACAACTTCCTTGCCCGGTTCCGCCGGTTATGATTGCCACGCGCGGCCCGCGCCACCGCGATCCGCGGCGCCTTAATCCGCCATGCGCCTAATCCGCCACGATCGAGGTCAGACTGCGATTGACGCCCGGCACGCTCTGGATTTTCTGCACCACCAGCTCGCCCATCGCCGAGATGTCGTCGGCCTCGATCATCGCGATAATATCGTGCGGCCCGGTCACCGCATGGGCCGCCGAAACGCCATGCACCTGGCGCAGCTTCAAGGCCACGTCGCGCGCCTTGCCCGGAGACGTATCGATCAGGATGAAAGCCTTTACCGCCATCGCTGGACCTCCCCTGGCGCGGCCCGGCCGCGCGCTGATTCGTGCTAGCGGCCGTGTGTTACCGGTGCGATCGAATTCCCCTGTTTGTCATACGTGTAAAAGCCGCGGCCGGCCTTGCGCCCCAGGTAGCCGGCGTCGACATATTTCTTGAGCAGCGGGCAAGGCCGGTACTTGTCGTCGCCGAACACCCGATGCATCACCTCCATGATCGCCAGGCAGGTGTCGAGCCCGATCAGGTCGGCCAGCTCCAGCGGGCCCATCGGCTGATTGGTGCCGAGCTTCATCGCGGTGTCGATATCGGTGACCCCGCCGACCCCTTCGTAGAGCGTGTAGATGCCCTCATTGATCATCGGCAGCAGGATACGATTGACGATGAAGCCGGGAAAATCCTCCGCCGTCATGGTGTTTTTGCCCATCCGTTCGGCCAGCGAGCGGGTCGCCTCGAAGGTCTCCTGCGAGGTCGCCAGGCCGCGGATAATCTCGACCAGGCGCATCGCCGGCACCGGATTCATGAAATGCATCCCGATAAAGCGGTCGGCACGGCTGGTCCGCGCGCCCATCCGGGTGATCGAGATCGACGAGGTGTTCGAGGCGAAGATCACGTGCGCGGGACAGATCTTGTCGAGCTTCTGAAACAGCTCGATTTTCGCCTCTTCCTGCTCGACTACGGCCTCGATCACGAAATCCGTATCCTTCAAGTCGGCGAGATTCGCCGTGCCGCTGACCCGGCGCATGATGCGGTCGCGCTCCTCGGGCTTGAAGCGGCCGCGCTCGGCCATGCGGTCGAGATTGCGCCCGACGGTCTGCAGGCCGCGCTCGACCAACTCCTCCGAGACGTCGTTGAGGAGCACACTCACGCCCGCCTGGGCCGCCACTTGCGCGACGCCCGCGCCCATCTGGCCGGCGCCAATCACGCCCACTGTGCTAACGCTCATCCGTATCCTCTCCGTGGTCCGCGCTCCCGCCTCCGGGCGCCGGAACGATGTTGCTTAATTCCATGCCGGCGGCTTTCCGCCCGCGGCTACCGTGCCCTCGCCCGCGCCGGCCGCCATCCGCGTGCGCACCCGCCGCACGTCGTCGGGCGATTGCCGGCCCGGCATGCCGAGACCGCGCATCAGCGCATTGGCCATCTCCGAGGTCAGCCGATCGCGAAGCGTCGGCGTATCACCGAACGCCGTATCGAGCACGCAATCGACCCGCTCACGCGTGAGCCCGGCCGTGGCAAAAATATCGACCAGACCAATCATCCCGACCGCGCCGCCCGCGCGATCGGCGATCGCCACCACCTGGGCGCATTCGCGGCATACCCGGCGAACGATTCCGGCACGTGCGCGGCAGTAGACGCATCTCATTGAGCCGACCACCTCTCGTACCCCGCGGCGGGCCGCGCCGTCCAGCGGGCCGACGGTCCGCGCCCTCTTCATCTAAACAAGCGGCCTGTGTCCGCTCCAGCCAAAAGCGATGAAGCGAAGACGCGCGAATCGCGGTCCCGCTTCAATGGTGAAATTACACCCGGCGCAATTACCCGGCAAGCCGTCGGATAGGGGGCAACCACGAGTCACCGATCCTTGCTCCTGCGCGCGGCAATCAGCGATTGCGAAATGCCCGGCGTCAGGCGCACGGTCGTCGCACGCTTGACATGGTTCGTCGCGAGCGACTAATCTTCAATTGAGAATAGTTCTCAATATCGCGGCCCGGAAGCTATGCAAACGACCTCCACCGTCATCCCGTATTTCCTCTATTCCAGCGGCATACTGTTTCGCGAAGGGCTCGAGGCGATGCTCGTGATTATCGCGCTGGTCGCCGGCACCCGCGAGGCCGGGCAGGAGCGCCGCGCGCGCGACGTTTACGCCGGTGCGGTAATCGCGATCGGCGTGAGTATCGCGCTGGCCTGGGCGGTCAATCACATAATCGGCGACAACACCAGCGACACGCTCGAAGGGGTGTTTCAACTGTTCGCCGCGGCGACGCTTTTTTACGTCAGCTCATGGATCACCGCGAAGAGCCAGGCCCAGCGCTGGAAAAGCTTTATCCAGTCGCAGGTCGAGGCCGCCAAGCAGAGCAAGGGACCGTCGCTGGCGCTGGCCCTGACGGCGTTTCTGGCCGTGATGCGCGAGGGGGCGGAGACCATCGTCTTCTTTCAGGCGCTCGCCGCCGGAGCCACCGAACAGGCCGAACGGCACGCCGTGATGTTCGGCGTGGCGGCGGGAGCGATCGCCCTGGCGGTTACCTTCATTGCGCTGCGCCGGCTGGTGAACCGCATTCCGATCGGCGCATTTTTCTCCGTCACCTCGGTGCTGCTTTACGCGATGGCGGTGATCTTCGCCGGGCAGGGCATCGCGAGCTTTCAGGAATCGGGCGTGATGAGCGCGACCTTCGTCAATCATTTGCCGACCATCCCGATGCTCGGATTCTTCCCGACCGTGCAGACGCTCGCGGCGCAGGCGATCCTGCTGATGCTCGCGGCGGCGGCGGCCTTCGGACCGATCATCCGGCGGCGCAACGGCCATCCGGGCCAAGCGAGCGCCTCGCCGCACAGCTCGCCGAGCGCGACCCCGCGCGCAATCTGATTGCGCCGCGATCCGCCCCAACCCTCACCGACGCGCGCACTAACCCACGATTGCGGGTAGAATCATGCGGCGATGAATCCTCCGCCGACCGATCAATTGCTCAACCACGAAGCGCGCCCGGCCGCCGCGCGGCCCGGACCGCTGCGCGCGCTATGGGGCGCCGTCGCGACCGTCCTCTCCGTGCTCTCGACGGTGATCTTTTCGTTTCCCTCCGCGATCGCCTCATTCTTCGACAACGGGCACGCCGCGACGCCGATCCTGCGCCAATGGGCCGGGAGCATCATGCGGCTGTGCGGCGTGCGGGTCGCGATCGAAGGGCTCGAACATCTCGAAGGCCTCGGACCCTACGTGATGGTCTCGAACCATCAGAGTCTGTTCGACATCCTGGCCGTCATCTGGAAGATCCCGGGCGAGGTCCGCTTCGTCGCCAAGAAAGAGATCTTGAAGCTGCCGGTGCTCGGCTTTATCCTGCACAAATCCGAAAATGTGGTGATCGATCGCGAGGCCGGCGGCCGCGCGATTCGCCGCGCGATCGAGGTCGTGCGCCACGGCTACAGCATCTGCGTCTTCGCCGAGGGCCATCGCTACAGCGACAACCAGGTACACGAATTCAACGACGGCGCCGCGTGGCTCGCGATCCTGGCGAAGATCCCGTGCGTGCCGATGGCGATCAGCGGAACCTCATTGATGATGCCGCGCGGGGCGCGCTTCGTCGTACCGGGGCGCCGGATGCGTATCCGGATTGGCGCGCCGATCGCGACCGTCGGTCTCAAGAGCGCCGATCGCGCCGCGCTCACGCGCCAGCTTGAAGAACGCGTGCGCGCCGCCTTCACCACCGAAGTTTAGCCGAACGCAACGCTATTCGGCACGAATCGGGCACGAATCGGCGATCGTTCAGCGATGGCCGCCGCCGCCGAAGCCACCGCCATGGAAGCCGCCGCCGTGGAAACCTTCACCACCCATTCCCGCGAAGCTGCCGCCGTGTAAGCCACCCATCGCAGTCGGCACGCCCGCCCTTCCGGCAAGTCCGATCGGCGATCCTCCCACGCCCGCGGTGCGCAGTGGTTCGCGTCCCCAAGGACCGCGGCCGCCGCAGAAGCCGTTGTCGCAATCATGATCGCCGTCGACGCCATAGTAAGCCGGCGCCGCGTACGGAGCCCACGCCCAGTAGTCAGGCGAGTACAGGGACCAGAACGGATCATAGGTGCCGAAGCCTAGCGGGTCGGAGTTATAGCCGTATGCGGCATACTCCGCCGGCCCGCCATAGCCACCATACCCGGCTGGCACTCCATAGCCGCCGTATCCTCCATAGCCGTACGGAGTGGAATTGGTGCATCCCTGCGCCAACGCTGCGCAAACCACCAGCGCCGCCAGGCTTATCGCGATGCGAAAAATATCAGTGGGCCAGATGCGTTTGGCCGCGGACCGACCCGGCCGATGACCTGCGCCATCCAGACGATCGACGGTGTCCATGGATCAACGCTAGACCTCGCCGTGCGATCCCGCAATGCGGATAATTTCGGCGTTCGGGCGCGCGTCGTATGCGCACCTGTGACGCTGGGGAAAGTCACTGCCCAGCGGGCTGAATTCCCCGCGGCGATGCGCGCGGGTCTGACGTCTGAACTATCGGTTGGAAGTCAATTCCGGTGATCGAAGATGAATAGCGGCACCATGTTGGCGGCTTGCGGATCGACCTCGAGCACGCGCCGATCGCCCTCGCGACGAATCGCATGACGGGCGACGTGCGCTGCGTCGAGCGCCGCCGCGACCGCGTCGAGGTCGTCCGCCTCGAGCCAGATGGCGGCGAGTCCCTCACCCTGCGCGGCGATAATCTCGGCCGCACCGGCGTCGGCGCGCAGACGAATTTCGCACTCGCCGATCGCGATCGCCGCCTCGTCGGAGCCGGCTTTGCGGCGCACGCTGAAGCCGAAATTGCGTTCGTAGATCGCGGCCGCGTCGTCCAGATCGGCGGTCGCGACTTCAAGCCGTTCGAGTCGTTTGATCATCGATGTGATTCCAGTCTTTTACTTCGCCGCGAGCGTGAAGGCGACGACCGTCGGCGCACCCGCTTTGACCGTCACCTTGCGCGTGATCGTGCCGAGCTTTTCCTGCCATACCGAGACCGTATAGGTGCCTGCGGGAACCTCGGCGAGGCTGAAATTACCATGCGCGTCGGTCACCGCGTAGTACGGATTGGCGGCGACGTACCACCAGCCCTGCATCCAGTTGTGCGCGTCGCAGTTGACCTTGATCGCTTCGGGTTGGGCGACGGTCACCGCGATCGCATGCTTGAAGCCCGGCTGCGCCATATCGACCACCGGATTGATCGTCGATTCGGTGTGGATACTGTGCAGGATACCGTCGGAGTTGATCACGTTGACCGTATCGCCGGCGGCAAACGCGACCACATGCGGCACATACTCGCAACCCTTCTGGTCGAAGGTCACCGTGCGATCGGTGGCGAAAGCCCTACCCTTCGATATATCGGTGATAGTTACGACCGCGTTGGCGATACCGCCGTTGAGCCCCACCATCAGCGATTGATCGTAGAGCGGCGTGGCGCCGCAAACCTCCTTATCCTTGCTGATCTCGAGCTGGGCGCGCCGAAACGGCGGCCCCGAATACCGGACCTCGCCGACGATTGAGCCGCCATTGACCACCGTCTCCGCTTCGTATGGAAATGCCGTCGGGGCAAGCGCAAGCGCGGCGGTACACAGCGCAGCGGCTAATCGCGCCACCCGCATCATCGCTGGCGGGACGAATCTAGTTCGCCTGAAACTCGCAGACATAGGTGCAACTTAGCATCGATCGGATTGGAGGCAGACGGATCGCGCGCGCCACGCGCGCGATCCGATGATCGGTGCTAGCCCTCTTTGCGCGCGATGACGCAGTAGTGGACCGAGAGCGCCGAGAAGCGCTCGTTGCGTTCGACGGCGATCGGCTGTCCGTCGAGTACGTCGCGCGCGCGCAGCCGCGTGGTCCAGCCAAGCATCTTGGTCACCGGATTGATGATCCGCGCCATGAAGTAGAGGATCGGGTTGGCGCTGGCGAAGTGGCTGATCACCACGATTCGCCCGCCCGGCCGGCACACCCGGATCATCTCGGCCATCATCCGCTGCGGCTCCGGCACCACCGTCATCACGTGGAAGCTCAGCACCCAGTCGAAGCTGTTGTCGGGAAAATCCAGATTGAGCGCGTCGCCGCGATTGAGCACGATATGCCGCCAGCCATTCTCACTGGTCTTGGCCACCGCCTGCGCGAGCATCCCGCCGGCCGGATCGATCCCGGTCAGATGGATATACGGCGGATAGGCGTCGAGCGAGATGCCGGTGCCGACGCCGACTTCCAGCGCCTGCTGGCCCGGGCGGAACGGCAGCGATTCAATCACTCCGTGTTCATTGTCGACAAAGGCGCGGCCGAAGACCTGATCGTATAAATGGGCGAGGTCAGAGTAGACGCGGCTCTCGTGCGGTTCGGCCATCAGTTCTTTCCTTAGTATCCGGCAATGCCCGGGCATTCGCAGATGCCCCGGTATCCGGGAACGCGAGATATTCGAGCGAACGGGAAGCCGCCGCGACTCCCATCGCTGAATTGATCAATCCACCACCGCGCCACCACCCTCTCCACCTCATCCCCGGATTTAATCGTCCCGTTTCTGATCGCCGCGAGTTGCCCGAATCACGCCGCCGCGTTGAGGCCGCGCAGATGGCGCTTGAACAACGAGATGTCGCGCTTGCGAAAACGCCATTGCCGACCCTTCTTGAATGCCGGCAGGATATTGCGCCGGGCGAATTCGTTGACCGTGTCCGGGCTGAGGTCGAGCAGAAACGCGACTTCGCGGGAGTTGAGCAGGATGTCGTCCTTGTCAGGCATAATCGTGGAAAGAGACATTGTGCTATCGGTACTTTCAGCAGTGCGCGCTTTTGTAGTACAGCCACGCTGCCGACGTCAAGGTATTCTCTCAAATCCCGTCCGCGAGCGCTACCGGAACTGTGCACAGAGACGCGCGGAAGGTTCTATCGGACGACCCGCCATCACTCATTAAGTTTTGCTTTAAGTTGCTATCGCGCCGATTTGCCGGCTATTGCTCGCCTAGACACTGATCGTGTTCAGCCGGCGCATCGCGATTTTGTGGTCGTACCACGCCCGCGTCACCACGAAACATGAGAACACGCCCGTCAGTACGCCGACGCATAGCGTGACCGCAAAGCCCTTGACCGGCCCCGTGCCGAACTGAAACAGGATCAGGCCGGCGACGAAGGTCGAGATATTGGAATCGCGAATCGCCGACCACGCCCGTTCGTAGCCAACCTTGACCGCTTCGCGCGGCGATTTACCGGCGCGCAACTCCTCGCGCATGCGCTCGTTGACCAGCACGTTGGCGTCGACCGACATCCCGAGCGTCAGCACGATACCAGCGATACCGGGCAGCGTCAGCGTGGCCTGCAGCGCCGCCATCACGCAGACCAGCAGGAGGATATTGAGCGTCAGGCCGCAATCGGCGAGGATGCCGGCGCCGCTGTAATAGACCGCCATGAAGACCAGTACCGCGAGCGCTCCGACGATAAACGACATCTCGCCCTGGCGAATCGAATCGCGCCCGAGCGACGGCCCGACGGTGCGCTCCTCGATAATATCGACCGGCGCCGGCAGTGCGCCCGAGCGCAGCACGATCGCCAGTTCGTGGGCGTCCTCGAATGAAAAATTGCCGGTGATCTGAACGTCACCGCCGGGAATCGCCTCTTTGATCACCGGCGCCGAATAGACCGTATTGTCGAGCACGATCGCCAGATGGCGGCCGACGTTCTGCGCCGTCAGCGCCCCGAAAACATCCGTGCCGCGCCGATCGAGCGTGACCTGCACGTATGGCCCTTCGAGCCGACCGCCCGGACGCACCCGCGCGTCGGTCACCACGTCGCCCTGCATCAGCACCGGCGACTCGACCAGGTACTGCGGCGCGCCACCGGCCGCAACCGGTCCCGAGAGCAATTCATCGCCGGGGGGGACGCCGTTCTTTTGCGCGTCGGCGAGGTTCGCCTTATCGTCGATCAGTTTGAACTGGAGCACCGCCGTCTTGCCAATCAGCTCCTTGGCCCGCTCGGGATCCTGGATGCCCGGCAACTGCACCAGGATGTCGCTGTCGCCCTCGCGCTGAACCGCGGTCTCGCGCACGCCGAGCTGATCGATCCGGTTGCGGATGGTCTCGAGCGCCTGATCCATCGCGTTGTTGCTGATCGTGATCGCGTCGCTCGGGCGGAAGGTCGCGGTGTACGCGGGGCCGCCCGCGCCGCTGTCGGCGGTCGAGAGCACGAAGTCGGGAAAGGATTTCTCCGCCAGGTCGAGAAAGGCCGAGCGCTCGCCGGGCTGCTTGAGCGCAATCAGCAGGCTGCCGTCGGCATTCTGCGTGATCGCGGCGGGCGCCAGCTTGTTGTCGCTGAGCGCGCGCGTGAGATCGTCGCCGCGGCGCTTGAGCGCCGTGTTGACCGCGTCCTGCAGCTTGACCTCGAGCAGCAGATGCGTGCCGCCCTGCAAATCGAGTCCGAGCTGAATCTTGGGCAGCGTATCCATGAACTCGGGCAGCGGCAGGGGAAAGCTCGGCAACAGCAGCACGATCGCCGCAAGCGCCAGCGCCGCGGCCAGGAACAGGCGCGTCAGGCCACTGCCGTTGGTGAAATGCAGATAGAGAAAAATCGCTGCGATCGACAGCAGCACGGCCACCGGAATCGGATTTTGCGTCGAAGCTTCCAAGATATTCCTTGCGAATTGATTGCGGGCGGCCGCGAGGGCGCCCTGCTACTCGCCCTTGTCTTTTTTGATTTGGCTCTTGCCGTGCGCCGAGAGTCCGGTAATTTGCGGCCGCTCGACGCGCACCCGCACGTTGGGTGCGATTTCGAGCGTGATCAAATTGTCGCCGAGTTCATGGATCCGCCCGATCAGGCCGCCCGTCGTCACCACTTCGTCGTTGCGCTTGAGCGCCTTGAGCATCTTCTGATGCTCGCTGGCGCGCTGGGTCTGCGGCCGCAGAATCACGAAATAAAACACTCCTACCACCATCACCAGCGGCACTATCGGGTTGGTCAGGAGCGTGTCGAATATGCCCTGCGGAGCGGCGGACGACGCGGCCGCCCATGCTGTACCTTCAAACCACATCAGTTTTTTGTCCCATGTATGGCGTCTTCGCCGGCCTCGATTGTCGCGGTCACGTTGGCGGCATACGCCTTAAAGGTCCGAGATGCGATAGCAGCTTGGGCTTCACGCATCAAGCGACCGTAAAAGTAGAGATTGTGCTCCGTCAGCGCG
>DATLRA010000057.1:0-2105 GCA_035534935.1 Binataceae bacterium (SeqCode) | reverse complement strand
GCGCGCGTTCGTCGAGAAGCGCAAGCCCAACTTCAATCGGGACTAGTGCGTCAAGGAGCGAAGCGATGAAACAAGGAGAAAACCATGCGTAAAGACATCGAGATCAACGCCGAGGGTACGATTCTGCGCGGATGGTTCTATACGCCCGACCGCCTAAGCGGCAAGGCGCCGGCGATCGTGATGGCGCACGGCTTCTCCGCGGTAAAGGAGATGTACCTCGACCGCTTCGCCGAACACTTCTGCGCGGCCGGATTGGCCGCCGTGGTGTTCGACAATCGCAACTTCGGCGCGAGCGACGGCCAGCCGCGCCAGGAAATCGATCCGTGGGCGCAGGTGCGCGACTATCGCCACGCGATCACGTGGACGCGGATGCAGCGCGAAGTTGACGCCGAACGTATCGGCGTGTGGGGCTCGAGTTACTCCGGCGGCCACGCGCTGGTCGTCGGCGCGATCGATCGGCGCGTGAAGTGCGTGGTCTCGCAGGTGCCGCTGGTAAGCGGCTATCGCAACATTCAGCGCCTGGTGCGGCCCGACTTCCTCGGCCCGCTGCGCGCCCAGCTCGACGCCGACCGCGAAGCGCGCTTTCGCGGCGAAGCGCCCGCGATGATACCGGTGGTGGCCGCCGATCCGTTGGCGCCCTCGGCGCTGCCGACGCCCGACTCCTACCAGTGGTTCACCGAGACCGGCCGCGAGCGCGCGAAGTCGTGGCGCAACGAGGTCACGTTGCGCACGCTCGAGATGCTGATGGAGTACGAGCCCGGCAGCTACATCGCCAAGATAAGCCCGCCGCGCTGATGATGGTTGTCGCTGCCAACGACACTTTGGCGATCGCCGACCTGGCGATAGCGGCCTTCAACGAAGCACTGGAGCCCAAGCGGCTGGTGCTGCTAGCGGGCGGCCACTTCGACGCCTACGTCGGCGATTTCGATAAAGCGGCGAACCCGGCGCGCGACTGGTTCGTGACGCACCTGCTGCGCTGACCGCGGCCGCTCAGCGGCCTCGCAGGAAGTAGTCCTTCCACGCCGGGTACTTGTGAGCCATCGCCTGCGGGTCCAGCCGGCGCATCGCTGCGATCGCGTTCAGATACGCGATCGCATTGGCCGACGGTATCCGTCGCGGCGCGATCGGCGCGGTCGCGGCGAATATCGGAGGCGCAGACGGTGGCAGCGGCGAAGCCGCATCCGGCCGTGCCGGGAGACCGCCGACAAAGCGGCGAGCGAGCGGATTGACAGCGGCGGCTGGGGACAGTTTAGTTGCCCTTACGATGAAGTCCACCTCGTTTGCGGATGGCCGCCGCCCGCCGCCACTCGCGATGCTATTGTTGCTCGCGCTGTCACTTGGGCTCGCGATCGCGCCGGCCTATCCGGCGAGCGCGAAGGCGCCCCGCCCGCCCGCGCGGATTTTCGTGCTGATGGTATGGGACGGGCTGCGCCCCGATTTCGTGACCGCCGAGCGGACGCCCAATTTGTTCGCGATGGAGAACGAGGGGGTGCGCTTCGCGCGGCATCATTCGGTCTATCCGACGATCACGATGGTCAACGCGGCCAGCCTCGCTACCGGCGCGTCTCCCGGCAGCACGACGATTCTCGGCGACGAGGTCTCCCTGCTGCCGCGGCTGAGCGCGCGTAAGATCGCGCTTGCTCCAGGCGATTCGTGGGCGAATCAACCAGTGAACCTCGAGAATTCGGTCATGCTCGCCGCGCTCAACGGGCCGAAGTTTTTCAACGGCGCGCTGCTCGGCTCCGAAGCGCTGGGGCAGCAGGTCCGACGCGCGGGTGGTTACCTCGCGATAATCGGCAAGCAGGGGCCGACCTTTACCTTCGACGACAGCGTGACCGGCGATCTTGCGATGGGCTCGTCGATCGCCACGAGCAATTTCATCTTCGTCAGCGACGATCTGGTCGCACCACCCACGCTCAAGAGCCAGCTCGCGCCGGCGCCGTCCAGGCCGGCGCGCGAGAGCGTCGTGTACGGGACGCGCGACACTTACTTTGCGCAAGTCGTGACCGAGCGCGCGCTGCCGCAGGCCAAGGCCGCGGCACTGGGCGGCCATCCCGCACTGGTCGTTTTCTGGCAGCACAATCCCGACGCAACGCAGCATCATC
>DATLRA010000056.1:0-6471 GCA_035534935.1 Binataceae bacterium (SeqCode) | reverse complement strand
GGACCGCGGCGGTTGAGCGCGGATGCGCGTAGTTGACATCCGGGGCGGGTACGCTTGAAACGGCGGAATCGGTAGGATTCAATGCCGCGACAGAGGCGTTGGCGGATGGCATCGGGGATAAAGCGGGGTAATCAGGCGCGGGCTGCAAGCGGCGGGCGTCGCGGGGCGCCGGCCGTCCTGGTGGTGCATGGGCCCAATCTGAACCTGCTCGGCGAGCGCGAGCCGGGGGTATATGGGCGCGTGCGGCTCAAGGAGATCGACGATCGGATGGCGCTGCTGGGGCGCGAACTGGGCATGACGGTGACGAGCTTCCAGTCGAACAGCGAGGGGGCAATCGTCGATCGGATCCAGGCGGCGCGCGGCGCGGTGGATATCATCATTATCAATCCTGCCGCGTACACCCATACCAGCGTGGCGATCCGCGATGTGCTGCTGGCGGTCGGGGTGCCATTTATCGAAGTGCACCTGTCGAACGTCTACAAGCGTGAGCCGATGCGGCATCATTCGACTATCGCGGACGTGGCGGTAGGGCGGATAATGGGATTTGGGGCGGAAAGCTATATGATCGCGTTGCGCGCCGCGCGCAGTGTGATCGATACGCCGCACGCGTGAGCGGACGGGTGCCCAGGTCGGCCGGAGCGGCGGACGGGCGCCCCGGGATCGCGGGCCGGGCGACAGCCGGTCGTGCGCAATCTGAGGCAGGTTCCAGGGTCATCGATGGAAGTAAGGGAATTAAAGACGCTGCTCGGCCTGATGCGCGATTACGAGTTGGTGGAGCTCGAAATCGAGGACAAGAAGGGCAAGGTGCGGCTGGTGCGCGCGGCGGCGTCGGTGGCGGGCGAACCGGCCGCGGTAGCCCCGACGGCGCCGGTGGCCCGGGTGATCCAGGGGCCGGTGGTGCGGACCGCCGCGAAGCCGGCGGTATCGTTCAATGGCCGAGGAGTGGCGGAGGCGCCCGAGCTGAGCGAGAATCAGAAGCTCATTGCGAGCCCGATGGTTGGGACGTTCTATCGCGCGTCGGGGCCGGACGCGGACCCGTTCGTTGAAGAGGGCGGTTCAGTGCGCAAGGGCCAGACGCTTTGCATCATCGAGGCGATGAAGATGATGAACGAGATCGAGGCCGACGCGAGCGGCCGGGTGGTGCGCATCCTGTGCGAAAGCGGACAGCCGGTCGAATACGGGCAGCCGCTGATGGTGATCGAAGCCGGCTAGGGCCGACGTAAGGGCGGCGAGCGCGGAGACCCAGGCGATGTTCAAAAAACTGCTCGTAGCGAATCGCGGGACGATTGCGATCCGGATCATCCGGGCGTGCCGGGAACTCGGGATCCCGACGATCGCGATCTACTCGACCGCCGACAAGGACGCGTTGCATGTGCGGATGGCCGACGAGGCGGTCTGTATCGGACCGGCCGCGGCCGAGGACAGTTACCTCAATATCCCGTCGATCATCAGCACGGTGCTGACCTACGGCGCCGACGCGGTGCATCCGGGCTACGGCTTCCTGTCGGAGAATGGCGACTTCGCCGAGGCCTGCCTGAAGTCGGGCGTGAATTTTGTCGGGCCGCGGGCGCGCCATATCCGACTGATGGGCGACAAGCCGCGCGCGCGGCGGATCATGACGCGGGCGGGCGTTCCGGTGCTGCCGGGCAGCGCGGGCAACGGGGTTACCGAACTGCGCAACGCGCAAGAGGATGCCAAGCGCCTCGGCTATCCGGTGTTGATCAAGGCGGCGGCGGGCGGCGGCGGCAAGGGGATGCGGGTGGTGCGCGACGCGCAGGATTTGGCGCGGCTGTTTCCGCTGGCGCGTGCCGAGAGCGAGGCGGCCTTCGGTTCGCGCACGATGTACCTGGAGAAATACCTCGAGCGCGCGCGCCACGTCGAGTTTCAGATCCTGGCCGACAACCAGCGCAACGTGATCCATCTGGGCGAGCGCGACTGCTCGATCCAGCGCCGCCATCAGAAGGTGCTCGAAGAGGCGCCCTGCCCGGTGATGACCAAGCGGCTGCGCGACAAGATGGGCAAGGCGGCGGTGCGCGCGGCCGAAGTGGTGGGCTACTCGAACGTCGGCACGGTCGAGTTCCTGCTGGCCGACGACGGGCAGTTCTATTTCATCGAGATGAACACGCGCATTCAGGTCGAGCATGGCGTCACCGAGATGGTGACTTCGATCGACCTGGTCAAGGAAAGTATCCGTGTGGCCGGTGGCGCGGCGCTTGGGATGAAGCAGCGGCAGGTCGAGATCGAGGGCGCGGCGATCGAATGCCGGGTCTACGCCGAGGATCCGGACACCCATCTGCCGTCGCCGGGCGTGGTCAGCAACCATCATGCGCCGGGCGGCCTGGGCGTGCGGGTGGAGACGGCGCTGTACGACGGCTATCGGGTGCCGGTGCAATACGATCCGCTGGTCGCAAAACTGATCGCGCATGCCGACGATCGCGGGCAGGTGATTGCGCGGGCCAAGGCGGCGCTGCGCGAATATCTAATCGATGGGATTCGCACGAATATCCCGCTCCATCTGAAGATTCTCGACGACCCCGACTTCCGCAAGGGTGATTTCGCGACCGATTTTCTCAAGCGCTACGAGCATGTGGCCGAGCCGCCGGCGGCGACCGCCGCCGCTCGCTGACCCGCGTGTGGGGCGCGGGCCGGCGGGTCGAGTGGCTCAAGTTGCCGCCGGCGGCCATTCGTTTCGATCATCATGATCCAATTAAACCGGACGATTCGGCCGATCAAAGAGACTATGTCGATCAAGGCAATCGGGATTAATGCGAGCGCGCGGCCGCCGCGGATCCGACGGGCCGGCGCGCCGCTCGCGATAGCGGCTGGATTGGTCCTTGCGCTCGCAACTGGATTGGCGCTGGCGACCGCATCGACCGCGCGCGCGCAGGCCAGCGCGCCGGCGGGCAACGGACTCTCGGCCAACGGAATCGGCGCGTCATCGGCTGCGGCGCCGTCCAGCGGCCTCGACGGCGTGGGCGGTGTGGCGGCGGGCGGCGTGCCGAACGCGCAGGTCGCCGAGCCGAATTACGATTTCGGCACCGCGATCAGCGGCACGACGGTGGCGCACGTTTTCAAGATTCGCAACAGCGGCACCGGCACATTGATCATCGGCGGCGTGCAGACCTCATGCGGATGCACGGCGGCGACGCCGAGCAAGTCCACGCTCGCCCCGGGTGAGGAATCGGCGATCGCGGTTTCATTCGATACGCGCTTCGACAAGGGCGCGGCGACGCGAACCATCACGGTCTTCACCAACGACCTCAAGGCGCAGAAAATCCTGATGACGCTCAAGGGCGTGATCAAGGTTGAAGTCGACGCCTCGCCTGAGCAGATTGCCTTTGGCGAGGTCAAGCGCGGCGCCGTGCAGAGCCGGCAGGTGCTGATCAACGACCTGATGGCGGGCGGCGATTTCAAGGTGACCGGCGTGGCCAACGCGAGTCCGGCGATCCGCGCCGCGATCGTGCCGCGGACCGACGGCAAGCCCGGTGCGGCGCTTAACGTCACGCTGCTCGGCACCATGCCGGTGGGTGAGTTCGACGACACGATCAAGGTCATGACCAGCCTGGCGCCGGTCGACGTGACGGTCTTCGGCACGGTCACTGGCGACCTTACCGTGAAGCCGGGCGAGGTCTCGTTCGGCATCGTGCCGCATCGCCAGGGCGTGATGCGGATTGCGCGGATGGTCAACGCGGGCGATCGCGCGGTCAACGTGCTGGGCATCACCAGCACCAATCAGAGTGTGAGCGCGGCGGTCGAGCCGGTGCGGCCCGGCCACGAATACAAGATCACGATCGAGTTGCGGCCCGACACCCCCGAAGGCACGGTGCGCGGACGGCTGGCGATCCGCACCGACGATCCGGAGCAGCAGACGGTCGAGATACCGTTCTCGGGGATCGTCGGTTCGTTCAAGGGCTGAGCCGCCAAGGCGATCGCGTTCGCGCAATCGCGGGAGGGCCGGGCGCGGACGAGCGGCCCCGAATGTGCGAATCCGCCCCGCGAAAAGCCGGTTGTTTTACGCGCGGGCGCGCCCGTATAGTCAGTCTCAGAGCCGGTGAGAGCGGCTGCTGAATGCGGGGGGCGTCGAGGTAATTGTGGCGAAACTCGCGCGGCTCAATCCCATCCCGTACATCTTGCGCCGGATGACCGACGCCGCGATTGGTCTGCTGACCAAGCCGGTTGCGCGCTACACGCTCACGATTCCGAACGATCTCCAGCGGCTCAAGCAGCACGTGCGCAAGGGCGACGTGATCCTGGTCGAGGGCAACGAGCGCGTCAGCGAGGTGATCAAGTACCTGACGCAGAGCAGTTGGTCGCATTCCGCGCTCTACGTCGGCGACGAACCGCTGCGGCGCGACCCCGAAGTCCGGCGGGCGCTGATCGAGCGCTGGGGCGAGGAGGCCAGCTATCTGGTGGTCGAGGCGCTGGTCGAGAGCGGCGTGGTGCTGTCGCCGATCGCAAAATATCGCGATTTCAACGTGCGCATCTGCCGCCCCTACAATCTGATGGCGACCGATCAGGCGGCGGTGATCGATCACGCGGTACGCACGGTCGGGCGCCAGTACGACTTCAAGAATATGTTCGATCTGGCGCGCTATTTTCTCCCGGTGACGATCGTGCCGGCGCGGCTGCGGCGGCGCGCGTTGCAGTTCGGCAGCACCGACCCGACGCGGGTGATCTGCTCGAGCCTGATCGCCGAGAGCTTTGCGCAGGTGCGCTTTCCAATCGTGCCGCAGTACGAGCCGATCCCCCCAGGACAGGACGCGCCGCGCGGCGGATTGCGCCCGCTGGAACGCTTTGCGCGGCGCGTGCGGATGCCGGATCGGCTGCTGCGGGTGGTCGCGCCGACCCTGATCACGCCGCGCGATTTCGATTTGTCGCCCTACTTTGCGATTATCAAGTACAACATAATCGAGGGCTCGAAGTTCGATTATCATAAGCTGGTGTGGGCCGAACAGCCGGCGCCGGCCGCCGACAAGCTGGAAAAATCGGCCTGAGCACGGGTTGGAGCGGTGGCGCGAATGCGCTAACTTCAAGGCGATGCGCGGATCGGGCCGATGGGCGCGACCGGCCGGAGGATCGCAAGTTGGCACAGAACGAAGAACGGACGGTCAACCAGCGCGAGTCGCTCGAAAAGACGATCGCCAAGATTCTTCATCGATACTGCAATTTCGGCTGGGCCAATTACTACATTCCGGGCGAGAAATTTCCCAGCCTGATCGAGGAGCTGGTCGAGGTCGCGAGTCCCGCGGGCGAGGCCGGGCATGGCGAGGTCGTGCAGTTCCTGCTGCGCACGCAGCGGCTCGCGTCGGCCCAGGATCGCGCGACCAAACTGCAGGACGAGTTCGCGATCTATCGCAAGGAGTGAGCGGCGCCGGCCGCGCCTGATTGGGCCGCGCCACGGCCGCCGGGAAGAGCCGCATGCAGCGCAAATCGATCCGCCGGACCACGCAGGGACGGCGGATTTTGTTTACCCGGCACCGGCGCGGCGTTCATAATAATGCGACGGCGGCAGGCCGCTGCCAGGCGCTCGCGGTCGCTACGGCGAACCGGCGCGAAGCCCGCGTTGAGCGGGCGAAAATCTAACTGAGGAAACAGCGAAATGGCGATCAAGCAGATCGAACCGCCGCAGGCCCACGCGACCTTGCAGGAGCATCCCGGCGCGATCTATCTCGACGTGCGCACCGAAGGTGAGTTCGCCCAGGGCCATCCGGCGGGAGCGATCAATATACCGGTCGTATTCATCAAGGGACCCGGCCAGATGGAGCCCAATCCGGACTTCGTCGCGGTCGCCGCGCAGGCGCTGGCCAAATTGGCCAAGCTGGTCGTCGGCTGCATGGCCGGCGGACGATCGCAGCGCGCGTGCGAATTGCTCGAAGCTGAGGGCTACGCCGACCTGAGCAACGTACGCGGCGGCTTCGGCGGCGCGCGCGACGCGGGCGGCGCGGTCGTGGTCCCGGGATGGCGCGACGCGGGCCTGCCGGTGACCACCGAACTGGGCGACGCGGCGTATGCGGCGTTGCGCAAGAAGGCGGGCCTCTGATGGCGATCCGCCTGACGCGAATCTACACGCGCACCGGCGACAAGGGGCTGACGGCGCTAGTCGGCGGCGCGCGCGTGCCCAAGGAGAGCGGTCGGCTGGAGGCCTACGGCACGATCGACGAGCTCAATTCGATCGTCGGGATCGTGCGCACCTACCTGCCGGAATATCGCGAGCGCTTTGGCGCCGAGTTCACCTGGTACGCCGAGATGCTGCGGCGGATTCAGAACGAACTGTTCGACGTGGGCAGCGAACTGGCCACCCCCGACGACGCCGAATACGCGGGGATGCATCGCATGGGCGACGGCGAAATCAAGCTACTCGAGCAGGAGATGGATCGGATGCAGAAAGAGCTGCAGCCGCTCAATTCGTTTACCCTGCCGGGCGGCGGCGTGCTCAACGCCTTCCTGCATCAGGCGCGCACGGTCTGCCGG
>DATLRA010000055.1:0-9309 GCA_035534935.1 Binataceae bacterium (SeqCode) | reverse complement strand
GCCCCGCTGTGCAAGTCTGGCGACGCCACCCCGCGGCCCGTCAGTTCATGCGGCGCAAGCCCCTACGGCCGCAGGATAATTGCGCCGTCGCGCACCGCGCGGCCGCCCTCGGCGCTCAGCGCTTCGAAAAAGATCGCCGCTCCGCCGCCGCGATGCGGCTCACGGGCAATTATCCGCACGATCATCTCGGACGGCATGAAGACCATCGCGCCGAAGCGTGCGTAGATTTCCGCGACCCGTTCGGGATCGTTGCCCGCTTCCGCCGCGATTATTCGTGAGACCGCCAGCGCGAGCGTCGCCGTGCCATGCAGCATAATCGCCGGCAGTCCCGCCGCCGCCGCGACCTTGGCGTCGGTATGGATCGGGTTCCAGATGCGCGCGCATTCGGTGTAGACGTGGGCCGCGCCCGCCGTGACGATCGCGCGCATTTCCGTCCGCGCTCGCGCTGGCGGCGCCTTGAGCGCAGGGACCTCGGGCGTCACCGCCGGCCGTGCCGTCCCCGTGATCGCGACCTCGCGATAGATGGTGCCGTAGTAAGTTGTGCAGACCGGCGCGCCGGCCGCGTCGGCGGTGTCGAATCTGGTGACCTCGTAAGCGCCCGGCTTGCGCGCCTCGATTCCCTCGATCACCGCGCGCGTCGTTACCCGCTCGGGCGGCCGCAGGGCGCGATGGATAATCGTATGATGAGTCGCATGGACGCCGCGCGCCGCTTCGGCCGGCGCGAGCATCTGGCGATAGCGGCTGCGCAAGTCCAGTGCCGACGGCCATTCGACGCAGACCGGGAATAGCGGATGCACCGCGATGCCGCCGGCGCGGCGCGTGTCGATATAGCATTCGTGCAGGTCGCCGAGCGCGGCCGCGTAGGCCATCGTCCAGCGCGCGTCGATCTCGTTCGTGCGCGGCTCGGCTGCGGTTCCAACCAGCGATACGTCGAGTGGCATGACCTACTCTAATAGCGCCGCGCGCCGGCCAACGTCCACCTCCGCGGCGTTCACTCCTCGGCCCCGCCGTCGCCGATCGTGCCGACGCCGTTGGGCTCGTCGATCTCCTCCGCTTCGGCCAGCCGCGCCACCGCGCGCACCCGCTCGCCCTCGGCGAGCCTGACCAGATGCACGCCCTGCGCGTTGCGCCCGGTGATTCGCACCTGTTTCGCCGCCAGCCGGATGATCTGGCCGCGGTCGGTGATCAGGACCACCGTGTCGTCCGATCCAACCTGCCGCACGTTGACCACCTTGCCGGTGCGATCGGTCACGTTCATCGTAATAACGCCCTTGCCGCCGCGATGCGTCAGGCGATACTCGGCCGCCTCGGTGCGCTTGCCGAAGCCGCGCTCGGAGACCGTCAGCAGGGTCTCGTCCTCGCGCGATACCGCGATCGAGACCACCTCGTCGAGCGTTTCACCGGTCTTCTTGTTCTTCTCGAGCTCCATTCCGAGGTTGCCGTAGGTGCCACGGCCCATCGGGCGCGCCTCTTCCTCCTTGAAGCGGATCGCCTGGCCCTCGCGCGTCGAGAGCACGATATGCTGGTCGCCGTCGGTGATGCGCACGCCGATCAACCGGTCGCCGTCTTCGAGATTGATCGCGATAATCCCGTTCGTGCGGATATTTGCGAACTGCTCGAGCTCGGTCTTTTTCACCAGCCCGCGCCGGGTCGCGAAGAACACGTATTTGCCCGCGATATCCTTGGGCACCGGCAGAAACGCCGAGAGCGTTTCGTCGCTCGCCAGGCTGAGCAGGTTGGCGATCGATCGCCCGCGCGCGGCGCGTCCGCCCTCGGGCAGTTCGTAGGCCTTTTTCTCGTAGACCTTGCCCGCGCTGGTGAAGAACAGCAGCCGGTCGTGCGTGCCGACCGCCACCAGATGCTCGACTAGGTCTTCGGCGCTCGCGCTCGCGCCAATCTTGCCGCGGCCGCCGCGCCGCTGCGTACGATAGAGCGACAGCGGCGTGCGCTTGATATAGCCGCCGTGAGTGACCGTCACCAGCACGTCCTCCTCGACAATCAGGTCCTCGATCGAGAAGTCGCCCTCGGCTTCGATAATCTGCGTGCGCCGATCGTCGGCAAATTCCTTGCGGATCTCCCGGATCTCCTGCTCGATGATCTTCATCTGCTCGCGCTCGTCGCCCAGGATCGTGCGCAGCCGCGTGATGATCGCTTGAGTCTCGGCGTATTCGGACTCGATCTTGCCGCGTTCGAGCGAGGTCAGGCGGCGCAGCGTCAAGTCGAGGATCGCCTGGGCCTGCGCCAGGGTCAGCGCAAAGCGCTGCATCAGTCCGCTGCGCGCGGCTTCGGCGTCCTCCGACGCCCGGATCAGCCGGATTACCGCGTCGAGATTCTTGAGCGCGATCAGCAGCCCTTCGAGGATATGCAGACGCGCCTCGGCCTGGCGCAGCTCGAACTGCGACCGCCGGATGATCACGCGCTGGCGATGGCGCAGGAACTCGCGCAGCATCTCGAGCAGGCTCATCTCGCGCGGCCGCCCCTCGTGGATCGCCAGCATGTTCAGCCCGAAGCTCAACTGCATCTGCGACATTTTGTAGAGTTGGTTGAGCACGATCTTGGGCTCAGCGTCGCGCTTGAGCTCGATCACCATCCGCATGCCGTCGCGATCGGACTCGTCGCGCAGATCGCTGATGCCCTCGATGCGCTTGTCGTTGACCAGTTCGGCGATGCGCTCGATGAGCCGGGTCTTGTTTACCTGGTACGGGATCTCGCTCACGATAATCGACGCGCGCGAGCTGCGCTTGTCGGTCTCGATGCGCGCCGTCGCGCGCATAATCAGGCTGCCCCGCCCGCTCAGATAGGCCTGGCGCACCGCGGCCCGTCCGAGCAGTTGGCCGCCGGTCGGAAAGTCCGGCCCCGGGATAATGTCGAGCACCTGCTCGAGCGTGAGGTCGGGATGCTCGATCAGCTTGAGCAGCGCGTCGCAGACTTCGCCCAGATTGTGCGGCGGGATATTCGTCGCCATGCCGACCGCGATGCCGTCCGAACCGTTGATCAGCAGGTTCGGGATTTGCGAGGGCAGCACCTCGGGCTCCTGGTCCGAGCCGTCGAAGTTGTCGGCGAAATCGACCGTCTCCTTGTCGATATCGGCCAGCATCCGCTCGGCCAGCCGCGTCAGACGGCATTCGGTGTAGCGGTAGGCGGCGGCCGAGTCGCCGTCGATCGAGCCGAAGTTGCCCTGGCCGTCGATCAGCGGGTAGCGCAGGTTGAACGGCTGCGCCATCCGCACCAGCGCGTCATAAACCGCGCTGTCGCCATGCGGATGGTAGCGCTTGAGCACTTCGCCAACCACGCCGGCGCACTTTGAGTAGCGCCGCGACGAGAGCAGCCCCTCGCGGAACATCGCGTAGAGAATCCGGCGATGGACCGGCTTGAGGCCGTCGCGCAGGTCGGGAAGGGCGCGCCCGATATTCACCGACATCGCGTAGTCCAGGTAGGACTGCCGCATGTCGGCTTCGATCGTCAGGCGCGCCGGTTCGTTGCGAAGGGGTTCGTTGCCGTTGGTCTCAGCCATCTATTTCAGCCACGCAAATGAATTCGTTGAGTCGTTTCGGAATTGCCGCTGTCGTCGCTGCCGGTCCCGTAGCCCAGCATGATAAAGGTCTGCACGATCATGACGATCGCGATAATCGCGAGCAGCGTGACCACCGCGCGCCGCCAGAAGCGCCCGCGCTCGAAGCTGTCGAAAAAGGCCCGGTTGCGGCGTCCGGCCTTCGCCGAGACCCGGGTGAGCTTGTCGAGGTCGCGGCGCATCTCGCGCAACAGCCGCACCACCTCTTCGTCGTCGATTTCCAAGCGAATGTCTCCTATGCGAAAACGCCGCGCATCCGCCGGTTAAAAGCGCTCTTCATAATGTTGGCTCAGGCGCGCGAGGATTGCTCCGTAGTTCATCTCGGCGGCGCTCTCGTCGCGCCATTTGAATTGGTAAGGGCGCTCATTCGCCGCTTCAAATTCGAGCACTAGAAATTCGTCGAAGGCTGGTGCCGCGAGGCTCATCAACCCCGAACTCGATGATAGTCACTTCCCTGCTTTTCCTCTACGAGTACCGCATCAACCGCTCCGAACATGCGACCTTGCCTAATCGCCCCGTCAATATTGCGTCTGGCTATATCAACGTAAGACGGTTCAATATCGACGCTTACTGAGTTTCTGCCAGCGGTGATTGCCGCGATCGCCGTGCTGCCCGTACCACAGAAAGGATCGAGCACGGTATCGCCGGCAAATGAAAACATCCGGATAAGCCGTTCCGCCAGAATCGGTGGATAGGGTGCCGGGTGGCCGGATTTGGTCGACGCGCCACGCACGTCGGTCCATACCGAACGCCACCAACTTTGCATTTCCTCTTTGGTCAGAATCGATAATACTTTTTGCAAAGGCTTAACCGATCTGTATTCGCCGCCTTTGCGCAGGAATAGTATGTATTCGATATCGTTCTTTACTATTGCATTAGGTTGAAATGGTTTTCCATAAAAACCGGCCCCGTTGCCCGGTGTCTCAGTCACACCATTGGCGATTTTATGCCAGATAATCGGGGTAAGGACATCGAGACTCGTTCGCCGCGCGCGCACCTGAATATCGGCATGAAGGGGCATTACATAATGCCGGCCAGCTTCTCGCCGCCGCAGGCATACGTCACCTACGACGCAGCAGACGCGTCCGCCGGGAACCAGTATTCGTTCGCATTCTTTCCACACCCGATCGAGGCTCTCCAGAAATAGTTCATAGTCCTCGATTGAGCCGAGCTGAGCGTCCGCGCCGGGATATTCCTTCAGTGTCCAATAGGGCGGCGACGTGACCACCAGTTGGATCGATTCGTCTGGAACGAAAGAGAGATCGCGGGCGTCCCCGAGGCGTACCTCATGCCGCGTGCAATTGAACGGCGCCGGCCACGGCGCTTCGCGGAAGCGTTCATTGGCCGCGCGGTAGATCTGAAGGGCCTCCGAAGTATTGTCCGCGAGCGGCAGTTCGATATCTTCTCCGCGCAACCGAACGACCTTTGAATTCTTTTTCATAGTTGCGCGCCCGGAATTCCGCTGAGTCGGTCGAATTCGCCGCTATGCGCATTCACTACAACTGCCGAATAGCCGCTGCGGTCAAATCAGATGTCGAGGTTTTTGACGTTGAGCGCGTTTTCCTCGATAAACTGGCGCCGCGGCTCAACCTGATCGCCCATCAGGCGCGTGAAGATCTCCTCGGCCGCCTCCTGCGATCCGACCTCCATCTTGAGCATCGATCGCTTCTCCGGATTCATCGTGGTCTCCCACAACTGCTCCGGATTCATCTCGCCGAGACCCTTGTAGCGCTGAACCTCGACGCCCTTTTGGCCCGCCGCCAGCACCTCGTCGGCGACCGCCTTGAGCGAGTCGACCGTGCGCTCGGCGTCTCCGGCGCGCAGCTTGTAGGGCGCCTTGAAGGCTTCGAGATCGGCGTCGAGACGGCGGATTTCGCGCAACTCGCCCGACTGGATCAGCGTCATGTCGACCACCGTCGGCGGCGTCATGCCGTTATTCGTATGGCTGAAGATGGCGCGCCAGGCCGTGTCGCCGTCGGCCTCGATGCGGCAGACCAGATTGGGCGCCCCGGTTTGACCCTTGATTACTTCCCGCCGGATCGCTTCGGCCGCCGCCGCGGTCTGCTCCCGATCGCGCAGGCTCTCGGCGCTGATGGTTTTTTGCGCGACCAGCGCGGCAATCGCCGCGACGATCGCGTGCTCCTTGGAGCGCCGCACCAGGTTGTCGAACATGCGTTCGCGATGCAGCGCCTTGCGCACCAGCGCCTTTAGCGCGGCACCTTTGTACTCGCGCGCGTCTTTATTTTTGCCGCTGTCATTCTTTCCGCTATCAGCTTTGGTACCGTCAGCTTTGGCGCTCTCGCCCTTGCCGACTTCGAGCGTCACCGCTTCGGCGCCCAGATCGGTCAGATAGTCCTCGAGCGCGGCCTCGTCCTTGAGATAGCGCTCGCTCTTGCCCTTCTTCGCGCGAAACAGCGGCGGCTGCGCGACGTGCAGGTAGCCGCCTTCGATAATCTCCGGGAACTGGCGGAAGAAAAAGGTCAGCAGCAGCGTGCGGATATGCGACCCGTCGACGTCCGCGTCGGTCATGATGACAATCGTATGGTAGCGCAGCTTGGCCGGATCTTTTTCCTCGCCGATACCCATCCCGAGCGCCGTGATCAGCGTGCGCAATTCGTTGGATGAGAGCACCTTGTCGATGCGCGCGCGTTCGACGTTGAGAATCTTGCCGCGCAGCGGCAGAATCGCCTGCACCCGGCGGTCGCGCCCCTGCTTGGCCGAGCCGCCGGCCGAATCGCCCTCGACGATGAACAGTTCGCTGCGCGCGGGGTCGCGCTCCTGGCAATCGGCCAGCTTGCCCGGCAGCGATCCGGAATCGAGCGCGCCCTTGCGCCGCACCAGATCCTTGGCCTTGCGCGCCGCCTCGCGCGCCGTGGCGGCCTCGACCGCGCGCCCGATAATCCGCTTGGCGACGCCCGGATTCTTCTCGAAATACTCGCCGAGCTTTTCGTTGACCAGCCCCGAGACCAGCCCCTCGACCTCGGAATTGCCGAGCTTGGTCTTCGTCTGGCCCTCGAATTGCGGCTCCGGAATCTTGACGCTGATGATGGCGATCAGGCCCTCGCGCGTGTCGTCGCCCTCGAGGCGCAAATCCTTGTTCTTGGCGAACAGATTGTTCTTCGCCGCGTAGCTGTTGAGCGTGCGCGTAAGCGCCGACCGCAGGCCCGTCAGATGGGTGCCGCCCTCAATCGTATGGATATTGTTGGCGTAGGTGGAAATCGTTTCGTGGTAGGCGTCGGTCCATTGCAGCGCGGCCTCGATATCGATGGTCTCGCGCACGCCCTTGAAGAAAACCACGTCGTGCAGCGGTTCGTTGGCCTTGCTCAGCGACTCGACGAACTCGGCGATGCCGCCTTCGTAATGGAACTCTTCGCTCTTGCCGATGCGCTCGTCGCGCAGCGTGATCCGCAGGCCCGCGTTGAGGTAGGCCATCTCACGCAGGTAGCGCGCGATAATCTCGTACTTGAAGATGACCTCTTTGAAAATCGTCGGGTCGGGCGAAAACGCCGTGCGCGTGCCGCTGCTCTTGGTCGCGCCGCGCTCCTCGACATTGTGCCTGGGCGCGCCGCGCTGGTAGCTCTGGAAATAGATCCGCCCGTTCTTGTGGACCTCGACTTCGAACTGTTCGCTCAGCGCATTGACCACCGACGCGCCGACCCCGTGCAGTCCGCCCGAGACCTTGTAGGCGCCGCGATCGAACTTGCCGCCGGCGTGCAGCACCGTATGCACCACCTCGAGCGTGTCGCGCTTTTCCGTCGGATGCGGTCCGACCGGGATGCCGCGGCCGTTATCCTCGACCGAGAGGCGATCGTCGGCCATGATGACCACGCCGATCGTCGTGCAAAAACCCGCCAGCGCTTCATCGACCGAGTTGTCGACGATCTCGGAAACCAGGTGATGCAACCCGCGCTCCGAGGTGTCGCCGATATACATGCCGGGTCGCTTGCGCACCGCCTCCAGCCCCTCGAGAACGCGAATCGAATCGGCGCCGTAACCGTCAGAAGATGCTTTGTTTGCCATAAGAGAAAAGAACCGCCCCGACCCCTCGAATCCGCCACTAGAACCAAGCTAGTAGTTTACGCGGGTGCGGCTGCCGAGTAAAGGAAGCGCGAGTCGATTTATAGATGAATCAAACATCATTTGATTAAAACTCCAAAGAGGCCGTAAAGTAGCTGGATTCTCTTATTAATTCGATTGCGGCAGCGGCCCACGATTAAGCCTGCAAACAGAGATAAATCTCGGGTTAAATAAAACACTGTATCATTCTACCGACTGGAGTCTACGGACGGCCTGCAAGCGGCGCGCGCCGCGGCTCGCGGTTAGCCTCGATTCGCCGCGACCGGCGCGTCCGTCCAGGCCGCGAAATCCTCGCGCCCGCCACGCTTCGACGCCCCGCGCTACTCGTAGAGGCGCAGATCGTTGAGGTACTCGGCCGGTCCCACGTAGCCGACGCGGCGCTTGCGAATCGCGCCGGCGGAATCGATAAACACGGTCGTCGGCACGCCCGCGATATCGAACTCCTTGATCAGCGCCTGGTTGGCCGGATTCTCCGCGGTCAGATTGGCGCGCAGCAGTGTCACCCCTGCCGCCGCGCGAATCACCGCCGGATCGACGAAGGTCGTCCGCTCCATCTCGCGGCACGGCACGCACCAGTCGGCGCTGAAGTCGAGGACCACCGGCCGATGCGCGGCGCGCGCCGTCTGGAGCAGCGCCGGCTCGAAAGGCACAAAGGCGAGCGTGGCGGGCGGCGCGGCGCGCAATTGCATTGTGAGTAAGATCAGGGCGACGGCGGCGGCAACGCCGAGCGCCGTGCGGAAAATCACGAACGGCCGCCAGTTGCGGCCGGCGGGCGTGACGAAGCCGAGGAAGAGGCCGACCGCGGTGGCGTAAAATGGCAGCGATCGGGTGATCAGCCGGTGCGGCACGAGCGGATCGAGAAAATAGAGCGCCATTCCGACCAGGACGAAGCCGAACAGTTGCTCGATCCACGCGAGCCATTCGCCCGACCGCGGCAACCGCCGGATACTTCCGGCCGCCAGCGCCAGCCCGACGTACGGCAGGCCCATTCCGATCGCCAGCGTGAAGAACAGTGCGAAGCCAAAGATCGCACTGCCGCTGCGCTGAACCATCAGGAGCAGCCCCAGCACGATCGGCCCGATGCATGGCGCCGCGACCACCCCCATCCCGAGACCCATCACGAGCGAGCCGGCATAGCCCGGCCGCGCCACGCCGGCGCGGCGCATAATCCATTGCGGCGGCTGCAAGGCGAACAGGCCGAAGCTCGAGGCCGCCAGCGTCAGCAGCATCGCGGCGATCGCCACCAGCACATAAGGGTTTTGCAGCGCCGCGCCGAACAACCCGCCCGACAGCGCGACCGCGACGCCGACGGCGGAGAACATCAGCGCGATGCCGAATACGTAGACCATCGCGAGCGCGACCACCTTGCGCGGACCGCCGCCCTCGTTGCCGAAATACGCGATAGTGACGCCAATCAACGGATAGACGCACGGCGTTAGATTAAGCGCGAGCCCGCCGAGCAGCACGAGCAGGAAGCCCAGGCCGTAGCCATGCGTGGCGAAGACCCGCGCGATCGCGTCGTCGTCGGGCGCCGATGCGACGCCCGCTGCCGCTGGCGCGCTGCCGCCCGTCCCGACGGTGCCCGCCGCGGTATCGGCGGCCGCCGCGCTAGCGGACGCGGCCGAGGCGAGATCGATCGTCGCGGCGAGCGACGCTGGCCG
>DATLRA010000054.1:0-2780 GCA_035534935.1 Binataceae bacterium (SeqCode) | reverse complement strand
CTGGCCGATCACGATCGGACCCGAGCCAATCAGCAGTATCGATTTGAGATCTTTGCGAAGCGGCATTTACAGGTCCACTACATGTCCACGTATATGTCTGCGCCCGTGCGGTTTATCGCGCGCCCGCGTCCCGCTCTTTGGCGGCGATACGGTCCAGCGCCTCCGCGCCCGATCGCGGAAATTCCTCGACCAGGCGGCGAAAACGCGCGAACAGGTAGCCCGCGTCATGCGGTCCGGGCGAGGCCTCGGGATGGTACTGCACCGAAAAGAACGGCACCCCGACGCCGCATAGCCCCTCGACCGTTTTGTCGTTGAGGTTGAGATGCGACACCTCCGCGCGCCCCTGCAGCGAATCGGCGTCCACCGCGAAGCCGTGGTTCTGCGAAGTTATCTCGACCTTCCGCGTGCGCAGGTCCATCACCGGATGGTTGGCGCCGTGATGGCCGAAGCCGAGCTTGTAGGTCCGTCCGCCCAGCGCGAGGCCGAGAATCTGATGGCCGAGGCAGATTCCGAAAATCGGCTTGCGCCCGAGCACGCCGCGCACCGCTTCGCTTGCGTAAGGCAACGCGGCCGGATCGGCGGGCCCGTTGGAGAGAAAAACGCCGTCGGGATTGGACGCGAGTATGTCGTCGGCGGTCGCCGCGGCCGGCAGCACGCACACGCGAAAGCCGCTGGCGATGAGGCGATGCAGGATGTTGCGCTTGATTCCGTAGTCGAGCGCGACAACCAGCGGCGCGTCGCGCATTTCCTCTTTCGACGGCCGCCGATAGCCAGTCCCGAGTTCCCAATCGCCGAGATCCCAATCGTAGGGTTCGGCGCAGGTGACTTCCTTAACCAGGTCGCGGCCGACCAGCCCCGGCGAGGCTTTGGCGCGCGCGACCAGCGCGTCTGGGTCGAGCGTGACGCTCGAAATCACCGCCGCTTGCGCTCCATGGGTGCGGATGTGACGCACCAGCGCGCGCGTGTCGAGGCCTTCGATTCCGGGCACGCCCGCGCGTTCGAGGTATTCGCCGAGCGCCATCTCGGAACGCCAGTTGGACGGCCGCGCGCGATAGTCCTTGACCACGAAGCCCTCGACATGAACGCCCGCCGACTCGGCATCGTCGGCATTGATTCCGACATTGCCGATCTCCGGGTAGGTCATGCAGACGATCTGCCCCTTGTACGACGGATCGGTGAGCACTTCCTGGTAACCGGTCATCGCGGTGTTGAAGACGACTTCGCCCACGGTCTCGCCGATCGCGCCGAAGGCGCGGCCGCGAAAGATGCGGCCGTCGGCTAGCGCCAGTATGGCTTCGCGCTGCGCGCTCACGCCCGCGTCTCCGTTCTGCCGTCGTAGACGACCTCACCCGCGACGATCGTCAGCATCGCTCTGCCCTTGAGCAGCCGCCCGGCAAACGGGCTGTTGCGGCTTTTTGAAATGAATTTTGCCGGGTCCACCGTCCATTCCACATTCGGATCGATAAGCGTAATATCCGCGCGTACGCCCTCCTCCAGCGTCCCGCCGTCGATTCTCAATAGCTGCGCGCTCTTAAGCGACATCATCTCGACCATCCGCGCCGGGCTGATCACGCCGCGATGCACCAGTTCGAGCACCAGGCCCAGCGCGGTTTCGAGCCCCACCACGCCGTTGGCAGCCTGCGTCAGCGCTTCGACCTCGCTCTCGGGCAGCCGCTCGCAATCGCTGGCGGGACTAAACAGGCTCGCCAGCCGTTCCATCCGCTTGGAGTGCGGATCGTGCGGTGCGTGATCGGTCGCAATCATATCTATCGTGCCGTCGGCAATCGCCGCTACCACTGCTTCGACATCGTGCGCCGAGCGCAACGGCGGCGCCATCTTCGCATTCGGGCCCCATCGCAGCACCGCGCGATCGTCCAGGGCGAAGTGATGGGGTGTGGCCTCGCACGTGACCTGCGCGCCACGCTTGCGGGCCGCGCGGATGAGGTCGAGCGAGCGTGCGGTCGAGACGTGCGCTATATGGACCGGCACGCCGGCGCCGATCGCGAGCGCCAGGTCGCGCCGGATGCGCTCGGTCTCGGCCGCCGCGGGCACGCCGGCCACGCCGAGACGTTTAGAGATCTCGCCCGCGTTGACCGCTCCGTTGGCGGTGATCGCGCGATCTTCTTCGTGCAAGGAAATCGCAAAGCCCAGCCGCGCGATCTGCTCCATCGCACTGGCCAGCACGGCCTGATCGTCGATCGGAATTCCGTCGTCGGAAAAAAGATGCGCGCCGGCCGCCACCATCGCGGCGAAGTCGACCGTCTCGCGCCCGCCCAGCCCCCGCGTAACCGCCGAGACCGGCACCAGCCGCGCCGCATGAACGCCCGCCGCCTCGGCGAGCATGTAGCGCGTCACCTCGGGAGTGTCGTTGACCGGAGAGGTGTTCGCCATCGCGGCCACCGCGGTAAACCCGCCGGCCGCCGCCGCGCGCAGCCCGGTCGCGATCGTTTCCTTCTCCGGAAAGCCGGGGTCGCGCAGATGAACGTGTGGATCGACGAGTCCCGGCACGATCCAACATCCGGTCGCGTCGATAACCGCCGCGCCCTCGGGAATGCCGAGCCGGCCGGGCGGCGCGACTGCCTCGACTTCGCCCTCGGCGATCAGCACGTCGCAGGTCTCATCGACTTCGCGCGCCGGATCGACCAGCCGCCCGCCGCGCAGCAGGATTCGGCTCGGCTGGGTTGGGCTCATCCCGCGTCTTCTCCTTCCTTGAGCGACTCGACCATCGAGTAGATGACAACGCGGTCCTGCACCTTGGCGCGGCCCGGCGCGGCGCCCTC
>DATLRA010000053.1:0-4426 GCA_035534935.1 Binataceae bacterium (SeqCode) | reverse complement strand
GCAGGCGCAGTTTGTCGCCGCGCTGCGGCACGATCACCTCGACCTTGCGCCCGCGCCGCTCGGTCAGCAGCTCGGCGCGCACCTCCGCGTCTTCCAGCGCGATCGGCAGGATCACTTCGTCGGGCAGGAAATGCGCGCCCGCATAGTATTGCGTCAGCAGGTCGCCGAGGATCTCCTCGACCGGAAATTCGAGATCCCCAAAGCTCCATCCGCGCGTGCTGGTGAGCTTGCCGTTGCGCACCATCAGCACGATCGCCTCGATAAACCCGCCCTCGCGATAGAGTCCGAAGACGTCCTGGTCGCCGCCCCAATGATGCAGCACGGTCTGCCGCTCGACGGTCTTTTCCAGCGCGCGCACCCGGTCGCGCATCCGCGCCGCCTCCTCGAATTCGAGCAGCTCGGCGTGCGCCTTCATCCGCTCGCGCAGGTCGCGCAGCAGCTCCAAGTTCTTGCCTTCGAGCAGCAGCTCCGCGGCATGCAGCGCGCGATCGTACTCGGCGCGATCGACCGGCAGGCAGCACGGCCCCAGGCAGCGCTTGATCTGGTACTCGATACACGGGCGCGATCGGTTGCGGAAGACCGCGTCCGAGCAGGTGCGCAGTGGAAAGACCTTGCGGATCACGTCGATCGTCTCGCGCAGGCCGTCGGCCGATCCGAACGGGCCGAAGTAGCGTCCGCCGTCCTTGACGATCCGGCGGGTGACCGTGATGCGCGGCCACGCGTGATTGGTGACTTTGGCGCTCAAGTAGGATTTATCGTCCTTGAGGCGGATATTGTAGCGCGGCTTGTACTGCTTGATCAGGTTGTTTTCGAGGATCAGCGCCTCTTTCTCGCTGCGCGTGACGATCGTCTCGAAGTCGCGCACCCGCCGCATCAGGAAGCGCACCTGGTAGCGCCCGTCGCCGCCGTCGCGAAAATACGATCTCACTCGCGGCCGCAGCGACTTGGCCTTGCCGACGTAGAGCACCTTGCCGTTGCGATCGCGCAGCAGGTAGACGCCCGGCTCGGTCGCGACGCCCTCGAGCCGGCCCGCCAGTTCGTCGTCGATCGCTTCGGCGGGTTCTTCGGCCTCGAGCTCGAGCCTGGGCCGTTCACCCCGCACCGCCGCATCCGCTGGTACGGCCGCATCCGCCGGCGCGCCCGCCAACGCGCCCGCCTCGCCCTTGGGATACGACACCAGCGAATCGTAGCGCGGTCCGACTTCGCTGGAGCCCGGCGCGCCCGCATGGTCGTCCCGCACCGCGGCTGCGGCGCGTCCCGCGACTTCGCTATGCGCAGGCGTGCCGGGCGTGCCCGTCGCCTCCGCTTCGACCCGCTTGCTGTCTGGATTCTCCGCCACCATGGCCATGTGGATTATACACCCGGCTCGCGCATTTTGACTCAAGCCGGATTCGACCGCGGGTTCCGATAGCGCTGTCACATCCGATCGGGCAACATACTCGCACCGATTCGCCGCATCGCTATGCGCCCGGCCGTGGTCGTGCGCGTGAAAGACATAATTATCGTCGAGGTCCAAACGTCATGGGCAGACTCAATGGCAAAGTAGCAGTAATCACCGGCGCGGCCAGCGGGATGGGCCGGGCGACCGCCGCGCGCTTCGCCGGCGAAGGCGCCAGTATCGTGATCGCCGACCTCAACGCCGAGGGCGGCGAGGCCGCAGTGCGCGAATGCCGCGAGAACGGCGGCCACGCCGTCTTTCAGAAGACCGACGTCGCGGCCGAAGCCGAAATCGAGGCGGCAATCGATCGCGCGATCAAGGAGTTCGGCCGCCTCGACGTAATGTTCAACAACGCCGGCTTGGCCGGCGCGCTCGGCGCAATCGAGCAGACTACCGCCGAGAACTGGGACCGCACCATCGCGGTCCTGCTGCGCTCGGTCTTCTTCGGCATCAAGCACGCGATTCCCGCGATGCGCCGCGCTGGCGGCGGCTCGATCATCTCGACCGCGTCGGTCGCCGGCTTGCGCGGCGGCGCCGGTCCGATCGTCTACAGCGTCGCCAAGGCCGGCGTGATCCATCTCACCAAATGCGCCGCGATCGATCTCGGTCCCGACCGAATCCGTGTCAACTGCATCTGCCCGGGCGGTATCAACACGCCCCTCGTGCAGAAGCTAATTCCCGGTGGCGAGCCGGTCGTCCAACAGATCTTCGACACCATCCAGCCGATTCCGCGCGCCGGCACGGGTGACGATATCGCCGGGATGGCGCTCTATCTGGCGAGCGACGACTCGCAATGGGTCACCGGCACCGCGATGGTGGTCGACGGCGGCCTGATGGCCGGGGGTAATCTGCTCGGCGGTGGCGCCTCGAGCCCGTACGCCGGGTCAGCGCAATGGTCGGGGCCGTCGTTCGAGGAAAAGTGATTGGCGCGAGCGCCGGGCACGGTCCACGTGGGCGGACAATCGCTCGACGAGTACGGTAGCGTTGTCCCCTGAGGCGCGGGCCCGGTCGGCCTAATTCAGCTCGTGGGCGCGCTCGAGGTGCAGATGCGCCGCCTGCCGACGGGCGTCGGGCTGCGGGCTGAAACTTGAGCTAAGTGTCCGCGAAGGTCCGCCATGCACCGGGGCTGCTTCGATATACCCGCAAATGCATCGGTAGATGTACGTTGGCTCGCCTTCAATGATCCGGCGAAAATAGCCGAGAAAGCGATGCTTGGCGTACTCGATTAGCGATTCTATTTGGTCCAGATCCACTCTAAATTGTCCTAGCGAGATTTAATTAGCTACAACAATCTTTACCTATCACAACACCTTATGGCAAGTATCTACAAGCTTAGAAGTCCATTTTAGCGTTTATTATTCGAGGATAATACCCAAACACGAACAAAAGACGTAACAATCGTCCGGCGTGAACGTCAATGAGCAGGAAATATCGGTGATTTTCGCGCAGGGGCGCCGATTTAGCGCGCGGCGCGGCGTTCGAGCTTGCGCAGGCGCTGGTCCTGATCCTTCGACTGGATCGTCAGGCGATCGTCGAAACGCTCGAATTTACGGGTCAGCGCGGTGAGCGCTTTGTTGGTCTGCTTGAGTTCGCTGTCGAGCTTCTTGACTACGGTTTCGGCCGACGAGGCGATGCCGGCGCGAATCTGCGCGGTGGCGGCCGGCAGTTCAATGCCGAGATCTTCACGGGCCGCCGCGAGTTCGCCGCGAATCGCCGCTCCGGCGGCCGCTACTTCGTGCCCGATTTGCGCGCGAATCTCGCCCGCCGTGCGCTCGAGTTCGGTGGTTACGCTGGCGCGGGTCCGTTCGGCTTCGCCCATCGCCTGAGCCTGCAGGTCCTCGCGAATCGAGGCGATCTGCTCGCGGAACTCGACCCGCGTGGCGCCCAGGTTCTCGCCAATCCTGACCATCTCGGCGCCCAGATCGGCACGCGTGATCGCCACCCCGTCGCGGTTCTCGGCGATCCGATCCGAAAGAAAGCGCACCTGGCGTCCGACCTCGCTGAACTGGCTCATCATCTCGCCGCGCAACGCGTCCAGGCGCCCGCCAAATCCGGTCACCGCTTCGAGCACCAGGTCGAAACGCGCGGCAACCTGCTCCAGGATCGCGCCCATCTTGTTTTCCAGTTCGTTGGTCACCGCACGCCCCCCTCTTGGCCCTTGGGCCCTGTGCTACCTGATTATCTTGAAGAACCGGCTCCAACGCACCGGGAAGAATGACGATCCGTCGCTGTCCCACGACCAGTAGATGAACATCGCGCGGCCCTCGACCTCGTCGCGGTCGACCACGCCCCAGAAGCGGCTGTCGTAGCTGCGGTCGCGATTGTCGCCCATCATGAAATAATGGTCCGCGGGCACCGTCAGCGGACCGAAATAGTCGCGCGGCGACGAACTCTCGCGCTGGTCCTGCGAGAGCTCAAAATGCGCGTGCGGATCCTCGGCCCGCGCGCCGTTAACATAGAGCATCCCGTCCTTGATTTCGACCGTATCACCGGGCACGCCGATCACCCGCTTGATGAAATCCTTGGTCGGGTCGGGCGGAAAAACGAACACCACCACGTCGCCGCGATGCACCGCTTCGAGCTTGAAAACGTATTGCCCCCAAGGGATTTCGCCGGCCATCGGCGTCAGCCCGAAGAACGAATCGGGCAGCCGCAGGCCGTAGAGCAGCTTGTTGACAATGATGTGGTCGCCGACCAGCAGCGTCGGCTCCATCGAGCCCGACGGAATCTTGTAGGCCTGGATGACGAAGGTGCGCAGCACCAACGCCAGCATCAGCGCGACGGCAAACGCCTCGGCATACTCGCGCACGGCGGATTTGTCCGCCCGCGGCGCGATCGCGCCCGCCTGGGCGCCGGTCACCTTGCGCACCGGTTCAGCCACGCTCGCGCTTACTCCCCGACCTTGAGCAGGGCCAGGAACGCCTCCTGCGGAATCTCGACGCGGCCGACCTGTTTCATGCGCTTCTTGCCCTCTTTCTGCTTTTCCAA
>DATLRA010000052.1:0-21069 GCA_035534935.1 Binataceae bacterium (SeqCode) | reverse complement strand
GACGGCGGCTTAAGGTCGCGGCCATAGGCGGTCAAGTCCTGCGCAATCAGATTGATCTCGCGCACGCCGACCGCCGCCAGCGACTCGGCCTCGGCGATTACGTCGTCGGCCGTGCGGCTCTCATGCAGGCCGCGAATCTTGGGGATTATGCAGAAGGCGCACTTGTGATTGCAGCCTTCGGAAATCTTGAGGTACGCGGTAAAGAAGTCGCCCGTCTTGACCCGCGGCGCCGCCATCGTGGGCAGCAAATGGGCCGCGCCGGCGTAAGGCACCGGGCGCGATTCGGGGGCTTCGGTGCGGCGCAGCAGCTCGGGCAGATCGAGAAAATTGCCCGTGCCGACAAAGATATCGACCTCCGGCAGCTCGGCGCGCAACTCGGCGCCGTAGCGCTGAGCCAAACATCCAGCTACCACCAGCCTGCGCCCCGCCGCGCGTTTTTTTACCTCGGACGCCTCAAGAATCGCGCCGATCGATTCCTTTTTCGCGGATTCGATAAACGCGCAGGTGTTGATTATCAGCACTTGCGCGTCGCCGGGATCGAGCGTCACTTCGAAGCCCGCGCCCATCAGCGCACCCAGCATCAATTCGCTATCGGCCAGGTTCTTGGGGCATCCCAAGGTCAGGAGATGAACCTTTTCCATGACTGGTTCGCCAAACACCTAAGGGCATATATGTCTACTCGCGTGAGCGTCGTGGCGCAATCCACCCCGCGAATGAGACCGTCCGATTTATTGCGCCGCGCCCGAATTTACGATATCGGCGCCGGCCGGCGCGTTGAACACGAACATCGCGGGCGCAATCGGCGCGTTGATCCGCAAGTCGCTGAAAAGAAAGACCGTCGTGTTGCCCAGCGCGTCGGCAATAGTCAGCGACGCGATATTCAGCGTGGCCGGGTCGATGCCGATTTCGATCGGATCGCCGCCGCCACGCGGCGCCAAGACGACGTGGCTCAGCCCATCGGAGGCCGGCGCAGCCGGTTCGGAGGCCTTGAAATCGCGCTCGACGTTGCCCACACCGAGCAGAAACGCAGCCGCCGCCTGGGTTTTGATCGCCGACTTCACGGGCGTCTGCAAGACCTGGTTGAGACCCGGATCGTAGTCGTGAAACAGTTCGCCGTCGCTGACAATCGTCTCGGGCTGCGGATCGCCGAACTCGAGGCGAATCCGCCCCGGCCGGCTGTACGCGATCGTTCCGACGCGAATCCGCGGCGGCATCCCGACCCGTGTCACCGTCTGGGTGAATTTGCCAGTGAACGAATGGGTCGCCTGGTAATGCTGTTGCAATCGCTCGAGCAGCGTCCGCAGCGCGGCCGGACCCCTCGCGATGGTGGTTGCAGCCTCGACCACACCGGTCCCGCCAGCAAAGCGATGGGTCGCGATGCCGGGCGCCAGAACAATTGCCGCCGCAAATCCCAAGGCCCATCGCACCGGGCAAATTTTCCCAATTCTCATAACGATTTTCGACGCCACCGCGCTCGCGCTATTAATTTAGACGAAATCCCGAGTCCCGCGCTTCATCGCATCGCGATACGCGAGCCCGGCGCCTAACTCGCGCCGCGCATCCGGACTTCGCGCGGCCGCGCGCCGTCGGCCGGCAGGACCAGCCCCTCACGCTCCATCTGCTCGACCATCCGCGCGGCGCGATTGTAGCCGATCCGCAAGCGGCGCTGGATCATCGAGATCGACGCCTGGTTGGTCTCCATCACGATGCGCACAGCCTCGTCGTAATGCTCGTCGCGATCGCCGTCGGGACCGCCGCTGTCACCTTCGCCCGCTACCGCCGTCTCGAGAATCTCCATCTGGTAGTCGGGTGCGCCCTGCGCGCGGATGAATTCGCAGACCTTGCGAATCTCGGTCTCGGAGACAAACGGCCCGTGCAGGCGGCGCAGCTTGGCCGTGCCCGGCGGCATGAACAGCATATCACCCGCGCCGAGCAGGCGCTCAGCGCCGATCGAATCCAGGATCGTGCGCGAGTCGACGCGCGACGTCACCTGCAGCGAAATGCGCGCCGGCAGGTTCGCCTTGATCAGGCCGGTCAGCACGTCGACCGACGGCCGCTGGGTAGCCAATATCAGATGGATTCCGGCGGCGCGCGCCTTTTGCGCCAGCCGTGTGATATCGCGTTCGACGGTCTTGCCCTCGGCGAGCAGCAGGTCGGCGAGTTCGTCGATCACGATCACGATCTTGGGCAGCTTGCGATGCTTGACCGGGGTGTCCTGCCAATCCTCGCTGTCGCCCTGGTTGTCGGCAATCGTCCCGCGCTTGAGCTCGACCAGCTCGCCGCCCTGCCCGATCGTGCGGTTATAGCCGTCGATATTGCGCACGCCCAGCTCGCGCATCACGCGATAGCGCCCCTCCATTTCCTGGGTCGCCCAGAGCAGCGCGGCGGCGGCCTTTTCCGGATCGACCACCACCGGCACCAGCAGATGCGGCAGCGCGTCGTAGACCGAAAGCTCGAGCATCTTGGGATCGATCAGGATAAAGCGCACGTCGTCGGCCGTCGCGCTGAACAGGATCGACGCGATCATCGTATGGATCGATACCGACTTGCCGGTGCCGGTCGCGCCCGCGATCAGCAGATGGGGCATCGTCGCCAGGTCGGCAGCCGCCGGGTGCCCCGCGATATCCTTGCCCAGCGCGATGGTCAGATGGCTCTGGGCGGCGACGAATTCGTCGGCCTCCAGGATTTCGCGCAGGTAGACCTTTTCGCGCTTGCGGTTGGGCACTTCGATCCCGACCACCGCCTCGCCCGGCACCGGCGCCTGAATCCGCACCGTGGCCGCCCGCAGCGCCATCGAGAGATCGTCGGCCAGGTTCACGATCTGGCTGACCTTGATCCCGGAGCCCGGCTCGAATTTGTACATCGTGACGACCGGACCGGGCTGCACCTCGACTACCCGCCCGGCGACACCGAAATCGGCCAGCTTCTGTTCGAGCACGCGGGCACTGCCCTCGAGCGCCGACTCGTCGACGTGGCTATGTTCAAGCGGCGGCGTATCGAGCAGTGCGAGCGGCGGGAGCTTGAAGCCGCCAGCGCTGCGCGCGCTCGGCTTGGGTGGCTTGTCGGATTTCTCGCGCGCGGCCGGCTTGGCGATCTCGGCGCGCCGCACCAGCGGCGGATCGCCGCGCACGCCATTAATTGCCGCCGCACGCGGATCGAGATCGCGTGCCGCCGCCTGCGTGACGATCGCAATGTCGAGCCTTGGCGCTACGGCCCCATGGCCCCAGAGCCCGGCGGCTGCCGCGCTATCGTCCACGCGATCGCCTGCCCGGCGCCCGCCGCGCCATGCCGCCCCGGCCAGCGCCGCGAGCAGATCGGTTGGCGCCCGGCGCAGCATCAGCGCCAGCCCACCCACCAGCGCGAGCATCGCGACGATATAGCCGCCGCCAACGTTGACATAGGCGCCCAGCGCCGCGGCCAATGCCGATCCCACCGCGCCGCCCATCGCCACGCCGGGCGAATCGATGAAGCCGGCCATCGCACTCAGCGCGGCGACCACGATCGCGCCGCCCGCCGCCTCGCGGATCAGCGCGATCGATCCCTGCGCCGCCCACGCGCGCCAGCCCAGAATCGCGGCCAGGATCACGACCACCGCCGCCTGGTAGCCGAACCATCCGGTGAGACTTTGCGCCAGGATTGCGCCGAGCGGACCGCCCAGGTTGGGCCGCCACGCAAGGCTCAACGAAGCCAGGCTCAGGATTGCCCATGCCGCCGCGGCCAGGATCGCAAGCGAAAACAGCTCGCGCACGATCCGGCCGTCGCGCGGCGGCGCCACGGCCGTCGGCATCAGTTCGATTGGCGGCGCTTTCGGTTGGCGCGCGATAGCGCTCAGACCTCCACGACGTAGGGCACGATCATCGGGCGCTTGCGGATCGCGTCGGAGAAGTACCGGCGCAGCATCCGCACCATCTCCTCCTTGAGCCGCTCCGGATCGTCGCGCGCGAAGCCGTTGAGTCCGCGGATGCGCAGCGCGAGTTCGGTGCGCGCGCGGGTCAGATGGGGCGAGCTGCCATCGCCGCTGACGACGCCGCGCGAGAGCAAGTCCGGTCCCGCGACGATTTTGCCGTCGCGCGCCGAGATTGCGACGATTGCGATCACCGTGCCGTCATGCGCCAGGGTGCGCCGCTCACGCATCAGTTCCGGGCCGCCCAAATCTTCGCCGTCGGCGACGATCCGCCCGGCCGGTGCCGTCCGTCCGCGCCGCGCAACGCCGTCTTCGAGCACCAGGGTCTCGCCGTTTTCGAGCAGGAAACAATTGCGCTCCGCCACGCCCGCCGCGATCGCCAGTTTGCGATGGCCCATCAGATGCCGGTATTCGCCGTGGATCGGAATGAAATGTTTCGGCCGCACCAGCCGGATCAGTTCGGCCAATTCGTCGCGGCAGGCGTGGCCCGAGACGTGGACCGGCGCGACCGCGTCGTAATAGACCTCGGCGCCGCGCTTGCACAGATGATTGACCAGCGTATTGATCGTGCGTTCGTTGCCCGGAATGAAACGCGACGAGAGCACCACCGCGTCCTCCGCCGCGATGCGCACCCGCGGATGGCCGTCGACGGCGAGCTTGGCCAGCGCCGAGAGCGGCTCGCCCTGGCTGCCGCTGGCCAGAAACGCGAGCCGGCGCGGCTCCAGGAAATCGGCCTCGGCCTGCTCGATAAAGGTGCCCGGCGGCAGCTCGAGCTGCCCGGTCTCGATTCCCAGGCGCACGCTCTGCGCCATCCGCCGCCCCAGCGGCACAACGTAACGTCCGGCCTCATGAGCGGCTTCGGCAAGCTGGCGGATACGATGGAGATGCGAGGAAAATGCCGACAGGAAAAAGCGGCCGCGCGTGCGCGCGATCAGATCCTTGATCACCGGCTTGAGCGAACTCTCGGAGCCGCTGCGCCCCGGACGCTCGACGTTGGTCGAATCCGACAGCAGCAGCGTGACCCCTTCCTCGCCCAGGCGGGCAAAGCGATCGGTGTCGAAATGCTGCCCGTCGACCGGCGACGGATCGATCTTGAAGTCGCCCGAATGGACGATCAGGCCGGCTGGCGTGCGAATCGCGAGCGCGACCGAATCGGGCGTCGAATGGGTCACGCGCACCGGTTCGACCCGAAACGGTCCCAGCTCCAGTTCGTGGCCTGGCGCAAACTTGCGCAAATCGGCCCCGGCCAGACCGTCTTCGGCCAGCCCGCGGCGCGCAAATGCAAGTGTTACTTCAGTTCCGAATACCGGCGCGGGCCAGCTCCGCAGCAGATACGGCAGGGCGCCGAGATGGTCCTCGTGCGCATGGGTCAGGATGATGCCCTCGATTTTGAGCCGACTCTGCTCGAGATACGCAAGGTCGGGCAGCATCAGCCCGCCGCCCAGTTCGCGCTCCTCGGCAAACATCACGCCGGCGTCGATGATCAGGGCGCTACCGGCGCATTCGATCACCATCAGGTTGAGCCCGATCTCCCCAAGGCCGCCCAATGGCACAATTTTTACCGCTACAGGTTTGATTGCCGCCATCAGCCCCCTCAGCCACCGCCGCGCGCAGACGCTGGAAGTATATAAAGCCGGCGCCCGATGCGAAAGGCTCCACCGGCCGGCGCCGTCGGCGGTCAACAGATCGCCCGGCCGTCCCCAGCGATCCGCGGCACTTGTGCACAACCGCACCGCATCGATCCTTGCGTTGCGGTATTATGGGGTTTAGCTTTTCATCGCAGAGGTAGCACACGATGTCGGTCAATAAGGTGATTCTGGTTGGTAATCTCGGACGCGACCCCGAATTGCGCTACCTCCCCTCGGGACAGACCGTGGCCAAGTTCACGCTCGCGACCAGCGACTCGTTCAACGATCGCGCCGGTGCCCGCCAGGAGCGCACCGAGTGGCACAATATCGTGGTCTGGGGCAAACAGGCCGAACTGTGCGGCCAGTACCTCAAGAAAGGTCGCCAAGCTTACATCGAGGGGCGCATCTCGAATCAGCAGTACGAGGCCAAGGACGGCAGCGGCAAACGCTATCGCACCGAGATCATCGCCCAGCGCGTCCAGTTCCTCGGCGGACGCGCCGGAGCCGGCGCGGGCGGCACGATGGACGAGCCGATCGAGATGTCGCCCGGTGGTGGCGGCGGCGCCCCGATGGACGACGAGGACATCCCCTTTTAGTCCGCGCCGCGTGTATCGCTCGCGCCCCCTTGAGTCTTTTAGTCGGCGCGAAGATCAACACACTCGCGCCGCCTGACCGCCACCCGCGCACCCGCCCGCATCGCAGCGCTATTGCGCGGCGTATCCGCCGTCCACCGGCATCGGCAGCCCGGTCACAAACGACGACGCGTCCGAGCACAGCCACAGCACCGACTCCGCGATCTCCTCGGGCTTGCCCATGCGATGCATCGGCTCGGCGGCGAAAATCTGCTCCTCGCTGAAGACCCCGCGATCGAGCACCCGCTCAACCATCGGCGTGCGGATAAAGCCCGGGCAGACCGCGTTTACGCGAATTCCCTTCTGGGCAAATTCGAGCGCCGCGGTCTTGGTCAGCCCGGCCACGCCATGCTTGGCGGCGACGTAGGCGGGCGCGCTGGCGAGTCCCAACAGCCCGGCGACCGAGGCGGTGTTGACGATACTGCCGCCGCCCGTCTTGACCATCTGGGCCAGCTCGTACTTCATGCACAGGAAGACGCTGGTCAGATCGATCGCGATCACGCGGTTCCAGTTCTCGATCGTGCATTCGGCGGTATTGGCCATCTGGCCTTCGATACCCGCGTTGTTGAACGCGCAATCGATCCGCCCGTAGGTCTCGACGACCTTGGCGATCAGCGCCTCGACGTCATGCGGAAGCGAGACGTCGGCGGCGTGAAAGGCGGCCACGCCACCGGCCTCGCGAATCGCCTTGGCGGTGCGCTCGCCGCCCTCGGCGTTGTAATCGGCAACCATCACCTTGGCGCCTTCGCGCCCGAACAGCATTGCCGCCGCGCGTCCAATTCCCGAGCTGCCTCCGGTGATCAGTGCGACCTTGCCTGCGACCCGTCCTGCCATGTGCGACCTCCTGAGATCATGAATCCAGTTATCCGTGCTTATGACGGCTTCGCGCGCAAGTTACAAATCGGATCGCAAAGCGAGCCGGCGGATTTGCGGACGCGGCGGCAGGTCGCCACCGCCCAGCGCGATCGCAAAGAACCGCGCCAGCGCCGCGCGCAGTTCGCCGAGCGCGATTGCGCCATAGTCGTCGGCCAGCGGGTCGAGCCGCGCGCGTGCCTTGCGCCAGGTCGAGGCGGCGCCGTTGAGATTGCCGCGCTCGACGTGCAGAATCGCGGCCGCCGCCTGAATCAAGCCCTGGACGAATTGCCTGTCGAGGCCGTCGCTGCGCTTCCAGCTCGCCTCCCACGCCTCATGGCAGGCAAAGAACTGTCCCCCATTGAACAGTTCGAGGCCACGCGCAAAATTGCCGCCGCTATCAACCGCACGCTTGCCCATCGCGAACGAGCATAGCGCCCTCGCCCTTGACGGTTGAAGTATGCGCGACGGAGTATTGCGCGGTAAGCCAAACCATCGCGGGAGATTCATCATGAGCCAGGCCACGGCCACTAAACTCATCGCGCTCGACGGCGCAACCATCAGCATGCAGGAACGCCATCTCATGACCGGCGGCAGCAATAAGGTCATCGACATTCCGATCCCCAGCTTCCTCATCGAACATCCCAAGGGTCTCGTCCTGTTCGACACCGGATGCGCGCCCGAAGTCGCGGTCGATCCCGAGGGCTACTGGGGCCTGGCGACGAAATTTCTGCGCAACATCCGCTTCACGCCGGAGCAGGTCGTCGACCGCCAGGTGCGCCTGCACGGCTACCAGCCGGCCGACGTGAAATACGTCATCCCGTCGCATCTGCACCTCGATCACTCGGGCGGGCTCAAGCTTTTTCCGGACGCCGAGTTCGTCGTGATGAAGGGTGAACTGCCGTACGCCTATTGGCCCGATCGCAAGGCGCGCAACGGGTTCATTCTCAACGACCTGCTGCCGACCCGCGGCTTCAACTGGAACGAACTGCCGGGCGACACCGACCTGTTCGGCGACGGCAGCCTGATGATCCTCAAGACCGCCGGCCACACGCCCGGCGAATGCTCGCTGCAAGTACGGCTCAAGCACGACACGCTGATCCTGACCGGCGATACGATCCACATCCGGCCGCAACTCGAGACGCTCGCCGCGATGGATAGCGACTACGATATCGACGAAGCCAGCGCGTCGATCCTGCGGCTCAAGCGTCTCCAGGAGAGCGGCGAGGCCCGCCTGTGGATCAGCCATGCGCCCGAGGATTGGGTCAACTACGCGCACGTGATCGAGTGATCGCCGCTTAAGGCCTCGGCGGTGACTGACGCGGTGGCGCGGCCGCCGGTACGGGCCGAAGCCGCGGCTCAAGCGCGGCGCGTCACGAGGGCATCGTGGTCTGGCGTGCGCTGATCGCGCGGGCTGGGGCCGGGCCCGGCAGGCCGTCATAGACCAGGGCGCGGCCGTCGGAATGGAACCCCATCGCGGCCATCGCCACCACCCGATCCGACTCCAGCGCGGGCCGCTCCGCGATCGTTTCAATATAGAGCTTGGGACGCAGCGCGATCAGTGCGCCGAGCGCCGCCGCGAAGCTCGCGTCGTCGAGCGCGGTGCCACCGACCAGCGCGCGGCCGACGAGTCCCAGGATCATACAACCGCCCCGCATGACGAGCAGATTTCCCGGCTCGCGCGCCACTCCGCACGCCGGCAGAAGCGCGCCGTGGGGATTGGCCGGATCGGCCGCGCTGATCGCGACCGCGCGCTCGCCGCCACCATTGCGCATACGCCCCGCGCGGAGCATCTCGAGCGCCTCGGGCAGGGCGTATTGCTCACCCGACAGCGCACGGACGAAATAGCCGCGCCGGATCGTGCCGCCATACTCCATCCGCCGCAGCGCGAAGACCAGGCCGGACCAGGCGATCGGCTGCGACTCGAGCGCCAGCATCTCGCGCGTCAGCACGCCATTGCGGGCGAGCAACGCGAGCGCCCGCTCGCGCGTTTCATCAAATCCCACCGTGTCGCTGCTGGATACCGCCGCGGCTTGCGCCGTGCGATCCGCCGAGCCGGAGGCGGCCGCCGCATACTCCGCGCCGAGCGCCGACCAGCGTCCGCTCAGGCTCGACTTCAAGCGCGCTCGCAAGGCCGCGTCGTGACGGTTCGCCGGCCTCGCGCCGGTCGCGCTGGTCACGGCGCGCGAAGCATCGTGGTCGGACGCGAGCAGCCGCAGCGGCGCGAAGCTGTCGTTGGAGGCAAGTCCGGCGGCGGCCAGCCGCCACAGCGCCGCCAGCGTGTCCCGCTCGGAGAGCCCGGCACGTTCCGCAATCTCGTCGAGGTACTGGGCGCCGCGCGTCCGCAATGCGCCGTGGACCGCATGCGCCGCAGGATCCTGATCGGCCGCCGGAGCGGGGCCGGCCGCGAGGCGCGCGCGCCGCGGCATAAACGCAACACGCCCGGGAAATTCCGCTGTTGCATTGGCGCCAGCCACGCTCTCCGGCGAGGCAATCCAGCGCAGATCGCCGCTCAGGCAGAGCAGATCGAGATCCTCGGGACGATAGCCCGGGATGCGCGCGGGCAAGATCGCGCGCTCCCAGAAGTCGGGCGTAAAGGCGAGTCCGGCCAACTGCTCGACGATCAATTCCACGCTCTCGCGATTGGCCGCGAGTCCGGCTCCGACGTTGAACCAGCGCAAACGAAACGCGGCGAAGTCGCGATCGTCGGCCGGCTCGATCTCGGCGCGCAGCCGCGCCAGGGTCTGCCGATGAATCCGCTCGAGCACGTAGCGATCGCACCATTGCTCGGCCGTAGCCGCGGCGGCGCCGCGGTTCTCGTGCGCCTCCGACGCGTGCGCGCCAGAGCCTTGCGCCACATCGTGCATATTTGCCGCGGCGGGCGGACGAGGCGTGGTGAAGTAGCCGCGAAAGACGGTGCCCTGCCCTTCGAGCGCGGCCAGAATCCGCTCGACGACCGCCTCCGGCAGTTCCAGCCGCGCGGCAAATTCCCGCGCCGTGGCGGGAATCGAGGTGGCCAACGCCCGCCGCACGATCTCATGACGCGCCGCGTCCGCGTCGGGCGCCGGCGCATTGTCCAAGTCAGGCGCTCGCGCGCCGCTCGAATCGGGCGCTTGCGCGCCTTGGGCAAACGGTATGAGCGATTGCGCGATGCGTGCGTCGGGATAGGCCACGGCATACAGCGCGAGGTCCTCCGCCGCGATATAGACTTCGGGCATCGCCGGGGCGACGCGGGCGCGGACGATCCGTCCCTCCCGTTCCAGCCGCCCGGCAAGCGCGTCAGCCTGGGCGCCCGCGGGCCGCGCGATCGCCGCCACCGCTAGCGCGCCGTGAGCATGGATCAATTCATAGAGTTCGTCGCCCGTGCGCGGCCGCGACCCAGGGAGACTTCCACCGAGTTCGGCCGCCACCCGCGCGGCCGCGTCGGCCGAGAGCAGCGCGCTCAGGTCGTCCTCGCGCAGGACCTCGGCGGCCATCTCACGGTTCATCGTGACCGAACGGCTGCGGCGATTGGCCCGTTCGCCGTCGTCGAGAAACGAGTAGTCCCAGGCCAGCAGGATACGTTGCGCGAAGACCGACGGCGCGACGTTATCGACGTAGACCGCGCGCACCGCGCCGCTCTCGAAGCCTTCGAGCAGTGCGACCATGCGCGTGGCGTCGGTCGACTCCTCGAGGCATTCGCGGACCGTTTCGCCGACCACGAAATGAGCGGGAATCTCGATCACCGGCGGCCGATTCTCGAAGCACGCGTTGCGGCGCGGAAAGAGCGCGGTGATCAGGTCCTGCGTGCGCAGCCGCTGAATCCAGGCCGGCACGCGCCGGCCGCCCATCGCGCGCATCACCGCGAGAGCGCGTGTCGCGACGTGGCGAAAGCGCACCTCGAACATCGGTGCGTCGAGCAGCGCCTGCACCAGCGTCGCGCGGGCGCTCCGCGCGGGGAGCATCGCCATGACCTGTTCGAGCGCAAAGCTGTGACGCGAGTTGAGCGCGAGCAGCACGGCGTCGTCGATCGCCGAGGCCTGGATTTCAAAATCGAACGACTGGCACAGGCGCTTGCGCAGGGCGAGTCCGAGGCCGCGGTTGACGCGCATACCGAAGGGCGAGTGGATAACTATCTGGGTGCCACCCAGCCCGTCGAAGAAGCGCTCGACCACGATACTGCGCGGGCCGGGGACCACGCCGAGCGCGTCGAGCCCGCGCGCGATCCATGCCACCACCTGCGCGGCGGCGCCTTCGTCCATCGCGCACTCGTCGGCCAGCCACTTCGCCGCCGAATTCGCGGCGCGCTCTTTTGCTGCGCCGTCACCGGCGCCGTTGCTCGCCACGCGCCGGCCGCCCGCAACCAGCATCGCCGCCACCCGCTCGCGCAGCTCCGAGACCTCGGCCGAGAGCGCGGGCGAGCGCCCTGCCGCTTCGGTCTGCCAGAACGGCAGCGTGGGCGCCATGCCGGGGGCCGGCTCGACCATCAGGCGGTTCTTCGAGATGCCGAGAATTTTCCACGGCATCGAGCCGAGCGAGAAGACATCGCCGCGCGCCGACTCCTGCGCGAAATCCTCCTCGACGTCGCCGATTTTGCGGCCCGCCGACGCGATCACCACGTCGTAGTTGCCGCTTTCCGGAATCGTCCCGCCCGAGGTAATCGCGGCGAGCCGCGCGCCGCGGCGCGGGCGGACGCGGCGGGCCGCGCGATCGTAAAAGATTTTCGGCGCGGCGCCCTGGATACGATCGGCCAGCGGCGCCGCCATCTGTTCGAGCAGCGTGCGCAGTTCGCCCGCGCCGAGTGCGCCGTAATTGCACGCGGAGCGCAGCAGAGCCAGCAGATCGTGCTCGGCAATATCCTCCTCTTCGGCAGTAATCGCGACAATTTGTTGGGCAGCGACGTCGAGGCAGCCGAGCGGCACTTCGACTTCGTCGAGATGGCCGGCGCGGATCGCGCGCACCGCCGCCGCGCATTCGAGCAGATCGTCAACGGTCAGCGCGAACAGCCGCCCCTTGGGCGTCGCACCGAGGCTATGGCCCGAACGGCCGACACGCTGGATCGCCGCCGAGATCGATTTCGGCGAATCGATCTGGCAAACCAGGTCGACCGCGCCGACGTCGATGCCGAGTTCGAGCGACGCCGTGGCGACGATCGCCTTGAGATCGCCGCGCTTGAGCCGCTGCTCGGCAACCAGCCGCTCCGCGCGCGCCAGACTGCCATGATGCGCCATCACGGCGCCGGCGCCGACGCGCTTTTGCAGAGCGAGCGCGACCCGCTCCGCCCAGCGCCGGCTCAGCGTGAAGACGAGCGTCGTGCGATGCGCGCGAATCAACTCGGCGATCGCGTCGTACATCGCGTCCCAATGCTGATGCGTGGCGAGCGCGCCGAGGTCGGGGCCGGGCGCGATAACCTTGAGGTCGAGCGCGCGGGGCACGTCGTCGGCGCGCACGATCCGCACCGGGCGCAGCGTGCGCGTGCCGTCGGCGGCGACCTCTGCTCCGGCCAGAAAGGCCGCCAGCGCCGCGATCGGATTGAGCGTCGCCGAGAGCCCGATGCGCACCGGACGCGGCGCGCCGGCCCGCCGGACCATGCGCTCGAGCCGCTCGAGCGTGAGCGCCAGATGCGCGCCGCGCTTGTCGCCGGCGACCGCGTGAAGTTCGTCCACGATTACGTAGCGGACAGCGCGCAGCTTGGTGCGAAAGCGCGGCGAGGTCAGCAGGATGAAGAGCGATTCCGGCGTCGTGACGAGAATTTGCGGCGGCCGCCGGAGCATCGCCGCACGCTCGGCCACCGGCGTGTCGCCAGTGCGCAGGCCGGCGCGCACCGGCGCGAGCTCGAGGCCCATTTCACCGGCGACTTCGCGCACCCCGATGAGTGGCTCTTCGAGGTTGAGGCGGATATCGTTGGCCAGCGCCTTGAGCGGCGAGACGTAGAGCACCGCGACTTCGTCGGCCAGCGGGCCGGCCGCCGCCTGGGTGATCAGCCGATCGATCGCCCACATGAAGGCGGCCAGCGTCTTGCCGCTGCCGGTCGGCGCGCACAGCAGGACATCGTGGCCGGGCGGCTTAAGCGCGCCGGCGATTACCGGCCAGCCGAGTTCCTGCGCGCGCGACGGCGCGGCGAAGCGCCGCCGGAACCATTCGCGGACCGCGGGATGGAACGCGTCCAGGGTACCGTCGGTGCCTGATGAAGTGACCGGTTTCACATTCCCCGCCGCGGGCCGCGAACGATCGCCGCGACCCCGCATAGCCTAGCACGGCCAGCGCCGCGACGGAGCAAAAGACGCGCGTGTGTGCGACCGTGAATGATACGCCACGGCGCAAGCCGCGCATCCGCTTTCAGGGCTTAAGCAGTTCGGGCAGGCGCGCGGTGAATTCGCTGCGCGAGAGCGTCAGGTCGAAGCCGGCCGCGCGCGCGGCGGCCAGCGATTTCAGGTCGACGTGCGAGGCGAAACCGACCAGCCGCGCGCCGGGCGCCGCCGCCCGCAGGTCGCGCGCGGTGGCGACGGCGGGAAAGTTCGCGTCGGAGAGATCGGCGAAGACGACCGCCGGGGCGATCGCGGCGGCGCGCGCGGTGGCCTGATCGAGCGATGCGGCCGTCGCCATTTCGGCGCCAAGCGTCGCGGCGACCGCTTCGATCCGCGAGCGCAGCAGCAGGTCGCGCACCAGGGCGAGGACTTTGATTGGCGTCATGGTGGTCATCCCGGCGGCGCGTTCAGGCGCCGCGTAGCGGTCCCGGCGCGCGGCTCATTGCTGGGCAAAGCGCGCGGCGGAAAAGGGCGCGAGATCAATCGATGGACGCCGCCCCATCGCGACGTCGGCGATCACTTCACCGGTCAGCATCGAGAGCAATATCCCGCTGCGGAAATGGCCGGTCGCCCAGATTACGCCGGCGACCGAGGGCGACGCACCCAGCACCGGCAGCAGATCGCGGGTGGCCGGACGGAGTCCCGCCCAGGCCTCGCGCAGCGGCAATTCGCCGAGGCCGGGCACCATCGCGAGCGCGCCGCGCGCGATCTTGTCGAGGCCGGCCAGCGTCACCGATTTGTTGTAGCCGGCCTCTTCCATCGTCGAGCCGGCCAGGATCCGCCCGTCGCGGCGCGGCACCAGGTAGCCACGCATCGAGAAGATCGCCGGACCGAGCAGATGCGGACGCGCCTCGAAACAGACCATCTGCCCGCGCACCGGATGCAGCTTGACGCGGTCGGCCTCGAGCCCGCGCAGCTCATGCGACCACGCCCCCGCGGCGACCACGATCAGGTCGGCCTCGAGGGTCGCGCCGTCGTGAATCCGCACACCGGTCGCGCGGCCGTTGGCGGTGACGATCGAATCGACGCGCACGCCTTCGCGGAAATCGGCGCCGGCCTTAATCGCGGCGGCGGCGTAGGCGTGGGTGAGCTTGCGGTTGTCGACCCGGCGATTGTCGGCCAGATGCAGCGCGTAAACCGTATCCGGCGAGATCGCCGGTTCGACCTTGCGCGCCGCCGCCGGCGTCAGCTCCTCGACCAGCGCGCCGGCCTCGCGATGCCAGCGGGCGCGGCCTTGCAGTTCCGCCTGCTCGGCGGCGTCGAGCGCGAGGTAGAGGATGCCGTGGGGATCGTATTCGGGATCGACGCCGGATTCGGCGGTCAGGCGATCGATCGACGCGTCGAAGCTGCGGCGCGCCGCCAGGCACAGGTCGAAGAACAGACCCGAGCCCTGCGCTTCGGCCTGCGGCGCGATCATCCCGGCGGCGGCCCACGAGGCCTCCTGCCCGATCCGGGCGCGCTCGAGCACGATGGCGGCGACGCCTTCGCGGGCCAGCCGCCAGGCGATCGAACTGCCGATGATTCCGCCGCCAATAATGATCGCTTTCACGCTGCGCGCTCCATTCGCACGGACGGGCGCGCCAAGCGCCCATCCGCGCTAAGATTATCCGCGCGCCCGGCGCATTGCCACGGCCCCGGCCGGATCATGGCGACGCGCCGCGGCGCGACCAGTAATCACGGGCGAGGGGAATAGCGATGGAAAAGATCATGCGCGGTATCGACACGCGGCTGATTCATGCGGGTGAGCCCGATCCACCGATCGAAGGCGCGGTCGCGATGCCGATCTTTCAGTCGGCGACCTTTGCCTATCGCGGCGAAACCAGCTACCACGCGCTGCGCTACATCCGGCTCAACAACACGCCCAACCACGTCGCGCTCCATCGCAAGCTCGCCGCGCTCGAAGGTGCCGAGGCGGCATTGGTACTGGCCAGCGGGATGGCCGCGGTGGCCACCACCCTGATCACCGTCGCGGGTGCCGACGAGCGCGTGATGGCGCAGGAATGCCTGTACGGCGGCACGCACGATCTGATGCGCGACGAATTTCCGCGCATGAAGATCGGCGTCGACTTCATCGACGGCGCGAACGCCGCCGGATGGCGCGAAGCGCTGACCCCGCGGACCCGCGCGATCTACGTCGAGACCATCTCGAATCCGCTGATGCAGGTGGCGGATCTGCGCGCGGCGGCGGCCTTTGCGCGCGCGCACGGACTGATCTCGATCGTCGACAACACCTTCGCCAGCCCGATCAATTTCCGGCCGGCCGAGCTCGGCTTCGACCTCTCGATTCATAGCGGAACAAAATACTTGAACGGCCATTCGGATATCGTCGCGGGCGCGATCATCGGGCGCGCCGGCCTGATCGACCAGATCAATCGCACGGCGAGCCATTTTGGCGGTTCGCTCGATCCCCACGCCTGCTTTCTGCTCCATCGCGGGGTCAAGACCCTGGGCGTGCGGATGCGCTATCAGAACGCGAGCGCGCTCGAGGTCGCGCATTTCCTCGCAGCGCATCCCAAGATCGCGGCGGTCAACTATCCCGGCCTGCCGTCCCATCCGGAACATCAGCGGGCGCGCGAGCTGTTCGACGGCTTCGGCGGGATGCTGAGCTTTGAGCTGCGCGGCGGCCTCGCGGCGGCCGACCGGTTTATCGACGGCGTCACGATTCCAATCAGTGCGCCGAGCCTGGGCGGGGTCGAGAGCCTGATCACGCGGCCCGCCACCACGTCGCATTCCGGGATGCCGCCGGCCGCGCGCGAGCGCGTGGGAATCCGTGACGGGCTGATCCGGCTGTCGGTCGGGCTCGAAGCCACCGACGATCTGATCGAGGACTTTACGCGCTCACTGGAAGCCTGCTGAGCAGCGCGCGACGCCAACGCACGGACGCTCCGAGCGACCGGCGCTTGCCACTCCGGTCGAGCCGGCCGGCCATGGCGTTCGGTATGGCGGCGATACTCGCATTCGTTGCAAATAAGAACGCTGCGATCCGGCGACCTATTTTGGATCACTCTGGGAGAAACTAATCGAAGGCCGCCGAGAGTTTCGCGGTTCGGCGTGCCAATAACGCCGATAAATCAGGCACCACTCTTGCTTGGACTTTAGATGGCGTTGTGCGCTCTATTTGCCGGACCACCGGCCGGGCGCGTCGCCGCGTCGCATCATGCAGCCAACTCTTACCGATGAACCCACCGAAACGACCGCGTCCAAGACGCGCGGGCCGCAGCTCCCCGGCGCGGGCGTCAGCGTGGAGCGCGGCGATCGATCGGGCGACCGCCAGAGCGGTCGCCCGATGGCGGACGCGGCGGCCCATGGGCCGCCCGGGACCGCCGATCATTTGAAGACCGATCATGTCACGAACGATAAAATGGCGATCGATCATTCGACGATCGATGATTCCACGGCCGAGAGTTCCACACCTGAAATTTCAATGATCGATCGATCCGACGATTTCCGGCAAATGCGCGTCCTGCGTGCCGCTACGGTGATCGTTCTGGCCTTTCAGTTCCTCTATCTGGCGGTCGACTGGAAATGGACTAACGCGTCATCCGCGGCGTATTTACCGCCGCACCTGATCAGTATTCTGAGCACCGCGATTTTCCTGCGCCTGACCTATCTACCGGTTTTTCGCCGCCGCATGGAACTCTTCATCGTGGCCGGATGCGCGGTGCTGTTTGCGGCCACCGCCGCAACGTCGGTCGTCACCGCAAATAGCGCACCGCTGACCATGACGGTGATCATTACGCTGGTCGGCGCCGCCGCGCTGGTGCCATGGAATTGGCGCTGGCAGGCCGCCCTCGCCGGAGCCGGCGTCGTCGCGATGGCGGCGATGACCGCGATTCGGCCGGGTCTCGATGCTCATCTGGGCAACGATTGGCTGGCGATTGCGGCGGCGGCCGCCGTGGCCCATTATGCGGCGCTCCAGGGCCGGCTCTATCGGCGCGAGATCGCCCAACGCATCATGGCCTTCGAGATCGGGCATCGCCATCTGCTCGCCGAGATCGCGCGGCGCGAGTCGGTGGTGGCAGCCAGCGAGCAGGTGCATTGGCAACTGGCCGAGAGCGAGGCGAAACTGCGCAAGATATTCGAGACCAGCAGCGACGCAATCACCATCAATCGCTTGAGTGACGGACGCTACCTCGAGGTCAATGAGGCCTTCAGCGTGCTTGGCTATACCCGCGAGGAGGCGCTGTCGGGTTCCGCTGCCGCCCTGGGCATCTGGACGGACCATGCGGCGCTGCGCAAGCTGTTGAAGACGCTCAAGACCACCGGCAGCGTGGTCAACGAGGAGACCAGCTTTCGCGCCAAGGACGGCAGCATCCTGCCCTTTCTGATCTCGGCCAAAGTGATCGACCTGGGCGGCGAGCAGTGCGTGGTTACGATCGGTCGCGATATCCGATCGATCAGGCAGACCGAAGCCGACTTGATCGCGGTGCGCGAAGAGTTGCGCGAGCAGATCGCGGCCTTGCGCCTGAGCGATACGCAACTGCGCGCCGAGATCGCCCAGCGCGAGCGCGTGATGGCCGATTACGTCGACGCGCTGCGGCGCCTGGGCGAAAGCGAGGCCAAGCTGCGCAAGGTCTTCGAGGCCAGTCTCGATACCATCGTGATTTCCAGCCTGGTCGACGGACGCTGTATCGAGGTCAACCAGGGCTTCCTCGAGATGAGCGGTCTGACTCTCGCCGAGGTTATCGGCCGGCCGGGGCGGGAACTCGGCGTATGGGCCGATCTAGCTCAGCTGGCCGAATACGTCCGGCGGCTGCGCCGGCACGGTTTCGTGCGCAACATGGAGATTACGCTGCGCCATCGCGACGGCCGCCTGATGCCCTATCTGGCCTCGGCGGTAGTCACCGAGATCGGCGGCGAGCCGTGCATCGTGACGATCGCGCGCGATAACGGCGAGCGCAAAACCGCCGAGATCGCACTGATTGCCGCGCGCGAAGAGCTCTCGCTGCAGGTTCGCGCCCTGCGCGACAGCCAGCGGCGGCTGCGCGGCGAGGTCTCGGAGCGCGAGCGCGTCATGGCCGAGCGCGAGCGCGCTCAGCGCAAACTCACCGAGAGCGAGACCGCGCTGCGGGAAATTTTCGACTCGAGCTTCGACTCGATCACGGTTCATCGGATGCCCGAGGGCAACTTTATCGACGCCAATACCGCATTCACGCGGACCTTCGGCTACACCCGCGACGAGGTCCTGGGCCAAACTCCCATGCACATCGGCACCTGGCTCGAAACCGATGATTTTTCCCAATTTATGGCCGAAGTGGCGCACGGCCGCGTCATCCGGGATCGGGAAGTAAAGGTGCGCGCCAAAGACGGGCGGATCGTGCTGGCGCAAATCTCGGCGACCATGGTCGAAATCGACGGCGAGCCCTGCATGGTCGCCCACACCCGCGACATCACCGCGAGCAAGCGGGTCGAGCGCGAGCTGATTGCCGCGCGCGAGAGCGCGCTCGCCGCCTCGCAGGCCAAATCGGAGTTTCTCTCGAGCATGTCGCACGAAATCCGCACCCCGATGAACGCCGTGCTCGGGATGGCCGACCTGCTGTGGGAGAGTCCGCTGGATAGCGAGCAGCGCCGCTACCTCGAGACGATGCGCAATAACGGCAACGCCTTGCTCGACCTGATCAATGGCATCCTCGACCTGGCCAAGGTCGAAAGCGGGCGCATCAGCCTCGAGCGCACCCCCTTCGCGATTGTCGAGACGGTGGAAAAGGTGCTCGAAACTCTCGCCATCCGTGCCCACGAAAAGCAGCTCGAGTTGAGTGGGCGAATCGCGCCCGAGGTTGCGCCCGGCGTCATCGGCGATCCGCTGCGCCTGCGCCAGATTCTGATCAACCTGATCGGCAACGCGATCAAATTTACCACCCGCGGCGCAATCACGGTGACGGTCGAGACCGGCGCCCCGCCCGCCGACGCGCTCGGCATCGACTCCGCGAATACCGACGATGCACTCGCTCGCACCGACGGCGCGCCCGCCAGTGAGGACGCGTCGTGGATCCGCTTCGCCGTAACCGACACCGGCATTGGAATCGCCGCCGACCAGTTGGCGAGCATTTTCTCGAGCTTCACGCAGGCCGATTCGTCGACCGCGCGCCGCTACGGTGGCAGCGGGCTTGGGCTCTCCATCGCCAAGCGTCTGGTCGAGCTGATGCGCGGGGAATTGACCGTGATCAGCGAAGCGGGCCGCGGCAGCACCTTCAGCTTTACCATTCCGCTCACGCCCGGCGACCCTGGCGCCGCTCCGTCCGTGGCGCGCCTTGAGGGTGTGCGTGTCCTGATCGCCGACGGCCTCGCCGCGCGCGCCGCGGCAACCATCGAAATGCTCACGGCGGCGGGCGCCACAGCGGTCGCGGTCGCCGACCCCGCTGCTGCGGTTGCCGCGGCGGATCGGGCGCGCGCCGATGGCCTTCCCTACGGCGTCATCATCGTCGATCACCATCCGCCCGTATGTGACGGAATTGAAGCCGCGCAGCAGCTCCTGCGCCAGCGCACGGCCCACGATCCTCTCGATCCTCACAATCCCCAGGGCGCGATCATCCTGATGCTCGCGACCGATACGCTGCAGTTGACGCGCGCGCATCTGGAATTGGTCGGGCTCGACGCGGCCCGCGGATGCCGCTATCTGGTGAAGCCGGCCAAACGCTCCGAACTGCTCCAGATGATCGCGGAACTGACCGATCGATCAGCGGCCGCAAACGCGGCGCTCGCGCCGGCTGCGCAGACCTCGGCCACGATCGCCACCGCGGCCACGACGCGCGGCGCGGGAGCCGCCGCGGCAATTGATCGCGCCGAGCGTCCGCTGCGCATTCTGCTGGCCGACGATTCACCCGACAACCGTCTTTTGATCGACGCGTACCTCAAAAATATGCCCTATCGGATCGACCACGCCGAGAATGGCGCGATCGCGATCGAGATGGCCGGACGCAACGCCTACGACCTGGTACTGATGGATATTCAGATGCCGGTGGTCGATGGCTATACGGCGACCACCACGATTCGCAATTGCGAAGCCGCCGAGGCCCGCCGCCGTGTGCCGATAATCGCGCTGACCGCGTCGGCCCTTGACGACGCGGTGCGCCGCAGCGTTGAGGCCGGATGCGACGCGCATGTCTCGAAGCCGGTCAAGAAAGCGACCTTGCTGGAAGCGATTCACAACGCGACGGCGACGGCTACGGCCCGTCGCGTCGCCACCAATGGCGCATCGCCCGACGCCGCCGCGTCAGAAGGAGAACTCATGACCGCAGGAGACATCGTCAAACGTCCCATCGTGCAGGTCGACGCGGATTTGAGCGATCTGATTCCCGGCTTTCTCGAACATAAGCGCGCCGACGTGGTCACGCTGCGCGCCGCACTCGATCGCGGAGACTACAAGGCGCTGGCTGCCCTCGCACACAAGATTAAGGGCGAAGGCGGCAGCTACGGATTCGACGCCGTAACCGAGATGGGCGCGGCGCTCGAACGGGCCATCGCCGCGCGCCAGCCGAACGCGGCGCGCGCGGTGATCGAGCAACTCGCCGGCTATCTCGAATCAGTCGATGTGATTTACGAACAGCCATGAAGTGGCTTACGACGAATAACGCGCTCCGCGCCGCCGCCCACGGCGCGCGTCAGGCCGTCGGTGCCGCGCCGTAGCGCAGCACCTGGACCTTCTCGATCGTCACCAGGCCGGAGCCGACCCCGGCGCCCATCATGATCTCGAGCTGCGGCAGAAACCGATCGATATTCTCTTTGCTGTCGACAATTTCGATCACTATCGGCAGGTCTTCCGACAG
>DATLRA010000051.1:0-6616 GCA_035534935.1 Binataceae bacterium (SeqCode) | reverse complement strand
AAGTTAGGAACAAACTAGCGTTTGAATTCACCATGCGATGCGGCATCCCGGGTACCGCTACACAGTCGAGGAACATCGCCGAACGATCCTACGCGCATCTCTTGATGGCGATGGCCGCCGCACTATCGTGGGTTGCGCGGGGGGCGCTCGTCGAATAGTTGAAAAGGCACAATTTCGCGTCACCGGACGCGCTTGGACGAAGAATCGAAGACGGATCGGAAGAATCGAAGACGGATCGAATGAAGAATCGAATCACGCCAATCACCTGCGCCCTTATTCTGGCGCTCATTTCAATCGGCGCCATCACTACGGGCGCGAAGGCAGCTACCATGGACGGACTTCCCGTGCGCAACACAGGCCATTACGCGATTATCGACACCGACCGCGGCGTCGTCGTGGTTGAACTCTACCCGGCGGTCGCGCCCAAGACCGTGGCCAACTTCGAGAAGCTCTCCAAGGACGGCTTCTACAACAAGCTGACCTTCCATCGCGTGGAACCCGGCTTCGTGGTCCAGGGCGGCGACCCGCAGGGCACCGGGATGGGCGGTCCGGGCTACGAAGTGCCGGCCGAGATCAGCACCACCGAACATCATTTGCGCGGCACGATCGCGATGGCGCGGACCAGCGACGCAGTCAATCCGGAACGCAAATCGAGTGGCAGCCAGTTCTACATCTGCCTGGCCCCGGCGCCGTTTCTCGACGGCCAGTACACGCTGTTCGGCGGCGTGGTCGAAGGGATGGCGGTAGTCGATCAGATCAAGGTCGGCGACCACATCAAAAAGATCACGTTGAGCGACCAGTTGCCGAAGTAGGCGACGCGCCATGGCCGCAGAAGGAAGCGGGCACCCGGGCGGGCCCTACTTCACCGTCGATCTCCATCTGCATACCAGCCGCGGCAGCGCCGACTCGAACCTGTCGCTCAAGGATCTGGTCGCGCGCGCGGCGCAGATCGGGATCGGCGCGGTCTGTATAACGGAGCACGATAACGCCTGGGACCTGCGCGAACTCGCGGCGATGGCCGCCGACTCGGGCGTGATCTTCATTCGCGGGATGGAGGTCACCACCGAGATGGGCCATATCGGCGTCTTCGGGCTTACCGAGTACGTCGGCGGCATCTACAAGCTGCGCGAATTGCGCAAGGTGGTGGACCGGCTGGGCGGCATCATGGTTGCCAATCATCCGTTCCGCTACAAGCTCGACCCGCGCTTCTCGTTCATCAATCACGACGCCGAGGCGATCGATCCGTCGCGTCCCGAGACCGCCGCCAAGCTCGAAATTTTCGAGGTTTGCGACGCGGTCGAGACCCTCAACGGGGCCTGCTCGGAAGAAGAGAATCAGTTTGCACTCCAGGTCGCGCGCCATCTGGGGCTGGCCGAAGTGGCCGGCTCGGACTCCCATTCGGCCAATTCGGTGGGCTGCGTGACGACCCTGCTGCCGCATCCGGTGAGCAACGAGCGCGAGCTGATCGAGGCGATCAAGGCGCACAAGAGTTGCGCGGGGCGCGGCCTGCTGACCGGCGCGGTCGCCCCGTTCGCAATCCCGGCCTGAGCGCGCGGCGGCGCGCGCCCGGCGCGAATCCGGCGGATGGCGCGCGGCGGGCGCTACTTCCTGGCGCGCGATCGGCGCTAATTTCATTCCTACAGTTGTTTAGCTCGGCTGCCACGGGATAAAATCGGATGCGATACCGCATCACCTATGGCAACCAACCGCGACCGATTCGCGCTGATCGAACGCATCACCACGATCGGCAGCGAAGCGCCTATCGATCTGCGCGAAACCCTCGATCGCATCGTCACCACGATCGCCGCCGAGATGGAGGTCGAGGTCTGCTCGCTCTACGTCTTTGATCCGCAGCGCGAACGGCTCATCCTGCGCGCCACGGTCGGGCTCGACCGCGACTCGGTCGGGCGCGTCTCGATGCGGGTGAACGAGGGGCTGGTCGGGCTCGCGGTCGAATCGGCGGGGCCGGTGGTGGTCGAGGACGCGATGAGCCATCCGCGCTACAAATACTTCGCCGAGACCGGCGAGGAGCGTTATCACACGTTCCTCGGTGTGCCGGTGCAGGAAGGGCGGCATCCTCCCCTCGGCGTGCTGGTGGTGCAGACCCTGCGGCGGCGCAAATTCGGCAAGGAAGAGGCGCGCCTGCTCAAGACCGCGGCCAGCCAGGTGGCGCAGATCCTGACGCATTTCCAGTTGCGCGAAACGCTCGCGACCAAGGAGAAAGAGCGCGACGAATACCGGCGCCGGATGATCGACGCGAACCGGCTGCTCAAGAGCTATGAAAAGGTCGGCGGCACAACGCGGGTGGCCGCGCCGGTCAAGGTCCGCCGGCCGCGCCTGGTGGGCCTGCCGGCGTCGCCCGGATTCGCCCGCGGCATGGCCCACGTGGTCGGCACCTTTCTGAGCTCGATCGATCGCAACCTGCGCGCGCGCGACGCGAAGGCCGAGTCCAAACGGCTCGACGAGGCGCTGGTCCGATCGCGCGGCGAACTGGCGGCGCTGAAGGTGCGGATGGCGCCGTTGATGCCGGAGTCGGACCTCAAGATTTTCGACGGCCATCGGCAGATTCTCGACGACGACGAATTCATCGGCCGCATCCGCGAAGCGATCAAGAACGGCTTCGCGGCCGAGAGCTCGCTGTTCCGCGTGATCGACGAGTTGAGCGCGCAGATGCTGGCGGTGGCCGACGGCTATCTGCGCGAGCGCGCGACGGACTTTCGCGACATCGGCCATCGCGTCCTGCGCCATCTACGGCAGGAGGACAAGAAGGGCGCCTTTGCCAAGGCTACGATCCTGATCGCCGAGGAGCTGACGCTCTCGCAATTGACCCTGGTCTCGCACGAGAACCTGGCCGGTATCGCGCTGCAATCGGGCGGCGTGACCTCGCATGCGGCGATTCTGGCGCGCGCATTCGAGATTCCGACGGTGGTCGGCGTCGAGCATCTGATGGAGTCGGTGGCCGAGGGCGACGGCCTGGTGCTCGACGGCAACTCGGGCATCGTCTACGTCAATCCGTCGACCGACATCGAGCGCGAATACCAGGTGCTGACCAAGCGCTACGACGCGTTCCGCAAGGAGCTGATGACCGGGCCCGATACGCTGACCGCCACCCGCGACGGCCATCGCGTGCAGATGCTCGCGAATATCGCGCTGCTGGCCGACGTGCCGCTGGCGATTCGCTACGGCGCCGAGGGCATCGGGCTGCTGCGATCGGAATTTTCATTTCTGACCTACGAGGACTTCCCCGACGAGGATCAGCAGCTCACGCTCTACAACCGGATGCTGGAGGCGGCCGGCAAGCGCCCGGTGACGATCCGCACGCTGGATATCGGCGCGGACAAGTATCCGCCGTATCTGCGCGTGCCGCGCGAGGAGAATCCGTTTTTAGGCTGGCGATCGATCCGGATTTCGCTCGAGCTGGCGAGTATCTTCAAGGTCCAGTTGCGCGCGATCCTGCGCGCCGCGGCACATCACGACGTGCGCATCCTGTTCCCGATGATTTCGAGTATCGAGGAGCTGCGCCGCGCGCGCGAGCTGCTGGCCGAGGCCCAGGCGGAACTCTACAAGGAGGGTCTCGAGCACAATCCCGATATCCCGGTCGGGATCATGGTCGAGGTGCCGGCGGCGGTCTGGCTGGCGCCGCGGCTGATGCGCGAGGTGGATTTCTTTTCCATCGGGACCAACGACCTGATCCAGTATCTGCTCGCCGCGGACCGCAATAATCCCAAGGTCGCCCATCTCTACGAACCGTTCCATCCGGCGGTGCTCTCGGCGATCGCCGAGGTGGTCAACGTCGCGCGCGGGGCGGGCAAAGAGGTCTGTATTTGCGGCGAGATGGCGAGCGATCCGATGGCTACATTGTTGCTGCTCGGGATGGGGCTGGACCAGTTGAGCCTGAGCCCGGTGTTTATCCCGGTGGTGCGCAAGCTGGTACGCGACAGCGACTACCAGACGGCGCGCCATCTGGCCCATGCGGTGCTGCAAATGGTGTCGGTTCAGGACATCAAGGGCTACCTGATCGAACGCTACCGGGAACTGGGCTTGATCCATCTGGTGGAGATGTACCGATGACGTGCTCCATCGGCTTGAGTAATCAACGGAAAAAAGCCAAATCGCGAGTTATTCACAGGTTCCCGCAGGACCCAAAGATTGACTTTACGGGTGGCGCTTAGTTAACTCTGACCGTTCGGTTAGAGTCGTCTCGCCGATTTGTGTAAAGTGGGGCGGTAGAGGAGTAATCGATGGTCCTAGTGTTAAGTATATTCGGCTTCCTGGTGGGTGCGGGGGTGATCCTGTATCTGCTGCTGGGCCGGCATCGCTATGGCGGAGACCGCGCGGCGCCGCTCCTGCAAATTGCCGCAAATCCGGGTGCGCTGGCCACGGCCTCGCTCAAGCCGGAGCCCTGCCGCACGATCCGGGTCTATTTCATCAAGCCTTCGCGTTACGACGAGGAAGGCTACGTCCAGTTCTACCGCTTCGGCGTTCAGCCCAACAACACGCTGACGGTGCTGAAGGCGCTCAACGAAAGCTACAACCGGCGCTACTCGGTCGAGCGCAACGTCTATCTCGACACCGTCATCTGGGACGAGATCTGCGACGGCATCGTGAGCCCCGAGACGATCGACGCGATCAAGGAAAAGGCCCAGGAGGACGGCGTCGAGCTGGTCATGGGACTGGCCGGCGTGCAGTCCAATCAATATCCGCGCGGACGCGATCTCGCGCTGCAATTCGTCGCGCATGGCTTGCGCACGATGATGGGTGGGTTCCACGTCAGCGGCTATCCGGAATCGCGCGACTTCCTGCACAGCTGCGGCATCACGACGATCGTCGGCGAGGCCGAGAATCTGTGGGGCCAGATCATCGAGGATCTGCTGCGCGGCGACTTGCAGCCGAACTACGCGGTGACCGACGGCATCCGGGCCAAGACCGGCCAGGCGGATATTATCGTGCCGGTGATCACCGACGCGCAGCTACCAGTGGTAGACGATCGCTACCTGACGCGCTTTTTCGATCCGACCATGACCACCATCGACACCTCGCGCGGATGTCCGTTCACCTGCTCGTATTGCAGCGTGAAGAACGTGATGGGGCGCACGATGCGCTCGCGCGAGCCCAATTCGGTGGTCAACTGGGTGCGCGACGCGGCGCGCAATCACGGCATCACGTCCTTGTTCCTGGTCGATGACGATTTTTTCCGCAGTCCGCGCTGGGAGGAAATTCTGACCGGCCTGGTCGAGGTCAAAAAGGAATTTCCCGAGCTGTCTTTCATGATGCAGGTCGACGTCGACGCCTCATGCTACGCGAACACGGCCGAGGGCGAGACCGAATCGGCCAAGCATCGGCGCAGCCGGCGCTTCGTGGATCTGGCGGCAAAGGCCGGATGCTACCAGGCTTTCGTCGGTATCGAGTCGCTCAATCCCGACAATCTCAACCACGCGACCAAGTATCAGAACACCGACGAGCGCCAGCATCGCCACAAAATCGAAGAGGTGCGCAAGCACGTCCTCGACAAGTACCGGCGGGTGGTCGACAACTGGCACAAGGTCGGCGTCTCGGTGCATGCGGGCTACATGCTGGGCTTTCCCTTCGACGGGCCGGACTGCGGTCGTATCGCGGCCAAGACGCTGCGCAAGCTCGGCTTCGACATCGTGTCGTTCTTCATCATGACGCCGTTGCCCGGCACCGAAGACCAGGTGCGCTACGCCAAGGAAGGCAACATTATCGACTGGGACTTCAACAACCTCGACTCCCAGCATGTGACGCTGAGCCACGAAAAGCTCGACACGCAGACCTGGTACCAGGCTTATAGCGACGCCTTCCTGGGCTTCTATTCGATCGGCCGGCTGCTGCACACGATCTTCACGGTCGCGGGCGGCCGATCGCTCGCGGCGGAAGCGCGCCGGGCGACGGTGCGCCAGTTCGTGTATTACTTCTTCAGCTACCGCCAGGGCCGCCATCCGATGGTCGGCGGCGTATGGCAGATTCGCCGGCGCGACGTGCGGCGCGGCGCGGTCAGCGACGAGGATGCGCGCCGCCAGTACCTGGGCGGACTGCGCTTCGACGCGATCCTGCGCGGCGAGGGTGGCGGCTTCGCCGGCGCGCCGGCCTGATGGTCAGGCATTAAGCGCAGCGCGCAAATTGCGAGAAGCGCGCAAACTAATCGAATGATCGCCAACCGGCGCGGCCCAATCGCCGCGCCGGTTGCGTTTTCCACAGCACTCGCAGCCGGGCGCTGCCCTTCGCCGCGCGACCTGCGCTATACTCGGCCGTATCCGCTGTGCGGTGTTCACTATGCGGTATTCACTATGATGACCGACGCTCAAATCGACGCGCTCGCCACCCATCTCGTGCAGGGGCTGCTCGCGCGCGGTTCGATCAAGCCCAAGGTTGCGGAAAAAGATCTGATCGCCTGCGTGGTCGAGATGCTCTCGTCGAACTTCGAGACCGAGGCGCAGATCGACGACGAGGCCGACAAGATGGCCGAGGAGCAGGTGCGGCTCGATCCGCGGCTCGACGTAACGCGGCTGCGCGGGATGATCCGGCGGCGGATTGCGGAGAAAAAGAATTTCACGCTCTAGGGGGAAGCTCTCCACAAGGGCCAACGCGTCATTCTGAG
>DATLRA010000050.1:0-2031 GCA_035534935.1 Binataceae bacterium (SeqCode) | reverse complement strand
TCCTCGAGTTCGACCACGATATTGATGTACGGAACCTCGCCCTCGAAACCGGCGACGCTCGGCTGATGCATCACGGTGAAGGTGTAAATCGTGCCGCGGCCGGAGACCGGCGCGAACTCCAGGCGCTGCGAGGAGCAGCGGTCGCAGGCGGGACGCGGCGGATGGTTGTAGTACCCGCATTCGGCGCATCGCTGCACCACGAGCCGGCGCTCTTTCGCCGCGTCCCACCACGGCTGCGATAGTTCGTCGGCAACGGGAACCGGTTTTTCGCCGCGCGCCGCCATCGGATATCCTTTTCGCGACGAAGCCGGCCTAGGCGAGATAGCCGGCGTGCCGCAAGTATTCGGCGAGCAGCACCGCGCCGCGTCCCGCGCCCATCGCCGCGTTGTGCGTGACCAGCACGTACTTCACTCCGTTGGGCAGGACTTCATCGGCGCGGATCCGTCCGACCGAGGTCGTCATCCCGCGCTCGGCGTCGCGGTCCAGCCGCGGCTGCGGACGCATCGGGTCGCGATGCACGGTTATCATGTGCCGGGGCGAGTTGGGCAGGCCGAGCGCGGTGAACTCGCGCCCGAAACTTTCGAACGCCTCGCTTACCGCGTCGAGACCGGCCGCCTTCTTGAGCGAAACCGCGACCGCCTCGGTATGCCCATTGAGCACCGCGGCGCGCGTGCAGGTCGCGCTCACGCGAAGCGGCAGTTCGGCGATACCGCCCTCCGCCATGCGGCCGAGGATTTTGCGCGTCTCGAGCATCACCCGCTCCTCTTCGCGCGGGATGAACGGGATGACGTTCTCGATGATGTCGAGCGCGGGCAGGTCGCGCCCGGCGCCCGAGATACCCTGCATCGTGGTCACCATCGTGGCCTCGACGCCGAAGCGCGCATCGAGCGCCTTCAGCGTAATCGCAAGGCCGGTCGCGGTGCAGTTGGGCAGCGTCGCGATATAGCCTTTCCATCCGCGGCGCCGGCGCTGCTCGTTCACGAGCGCGAGATGGTCGAGGTTGACGCCCGGAATCAGCAGCGGCACGTCGGGTTCCATCCGATGCGGCCGGGCGGTGCTGATGGTTGGAACCAGGGCTGCGTAAATCGGCTCGAGCTCGCGCGCAGCCTCGGATTCGACCGCGGCAAACACCACGCCGATCCCGCCAAGCCCGAGCGACTTCGCGTCCTGCACTTCGAGGCCGAGCGCCTCGGCCGGCGGCTCGCAACCGCCGACATACCATCGGCGCACGCCGCTTTGCGCATCGGTTATCGCCTCGGCGAAGGTTTTTCCCGCCGAGCGCTCGGAGGCGGCCAACGCGGCGATTTCGAAATACGGATGGCCATCGAGGGCGGCCAGCACCTGCTGGCCGGCGATTCCGGTGGCGCCAACGATTGCGGCTTTGATCTTCATCTAAAGGGTCGATCAGCTAAATTCGGAGCCTAACAGATTATAGATGCCGGCTGCCGCGATCCATACGCCGCGCGGGACGGACGCGGCGGTGCCGCGGCCAGATCCGATCGGACCCGCTCATCGCGCTCCGGCGCGGTCCGCTTCAAAAATCACACATATAGCGACGCGAGCCGGCGCAACTCCGTCTGATAATTCTCCGGCCGCAGTGCGGCGTCGAGCATCATGACGACGAAGCGATGCGCCCCGGCGGCGGCGTACTGCTCGAGCCCCGCCCGCACCTCGACGCGCTCGCCGCGCATCTCGCGCCGCATGATCGTGATATCCATCCGATCGAAGTCGCTGCCGGCCGCCGCGCACTCCGCGCGCAGTTTGCCGAGTTCATCCTTTAGCTGCGGCGGCGTCAGGAAAATCGGGCACCAGCCGTCGCCCCATCGCGCGACCCAGCGCAGCGCATTTTTGTCCTTGCTGCCGATGAGGACCGGCGGGCCGCCCTTGCGTGCGGGCTTGGGGTAGCATCGCACCGGCGGGAACTTGACGTAGCGGCCGTCGAACGAGGCCTCGTCTTTGGTCCACAGCTCGCGCATCGCGGCCACGTACTCGCGGGTCTGGGTCCATCGATGGGCAAAGTCGGCGCCCAGG